>CACIWE010000005.1 GCA_902590285.1 uncultured Pelagibacteraceae bacterium
ATCGCTAAATAATTCTGAAACAATAAATGAATTTGTCACAATTGATGACGTAATTTGTAAATTTGCTAATGAAATATTTCCAGACCATAATATCGAGGCAAGTTTGCAGTTTAAAATAATTAGAGACAGTGAAATTGAAATAGATGATGAAGCTGCTGATCTTGTGAGATATTTTGAAAAAGCAATTAAGAAAAGAAGAAGGGGAAACGTAGTTAAACTCGAAGTACTCACTAATTCAAACAAAAAACTTTTAAATTTTATTTCAAAAAAATTTAAAATGGATGAAGATCATATTTATGAGGTTGAAGGATTGGTTGGAATACAAGATATAGATGAAATTTGTAAAAAGAAAGATCCAAAGCTGAGATTTAAAAAGTTTAATCCTAGAGAAGTTGAAAGATTGAAGGAATTTGATGATAAATTTTTTTCAGCTATAAGAAGTAAAGATTTTGTTGTACACCATCCTTTTGAAACTTTTGATGTAGTAATTCAATTTTTAGAAGCTGCAGCAAAAGATCCCAAAGTTATCGGTATCAAACAAACTTTGTATCGAACCACACCTGACTCTCCTATCGTAAAAGCACTAAGTAGAGCAGCAGAAAACGGAAAAGTTGTTACAGCCGTAATAGAAATAAAAGCTCGATTTGATGAGGAAGCTAATATTGAATTATCTAGGAAGCTAGAGAAAGCTGGCGTTCAAATTGTTTACGGATTCGCAAAATACAAAACGCATGCAAAGGCAAGTTTAGTTTTAAGAAAAGAAGGAGCTAAAACGCGAAGCTATGTTCACTTAGGTACAGGAAACTATCATCCTATTAACGCAAAAATTTATACTGACTTATCACTGTTTAGCTCTAATCAAGACTTGGCCAAAGATGTCGAAAAATTTTTTAATTATGTAACTGGTTATGCAAAACCAAAAAAATTGAATAAAATTTTTATGTCTCCATTAAATAGTAGGAATTTTTTTGAAGAAAAAATTGAAAATGAAATAGTAAATGCAAATAAAGGAAAACCTGCAGAAATATGGGCAAAAATGAATTCTCTTGTAGACCCAGGAATTATTAAGAAATTTTACGAAGCTTCAAACGCAGGAGTAAAAATAAATTTATCGGTAAGAGGAGTATGTTGCTTAAGACCTGGAATTAAAGGTCAATCTGAAAATATAAAAGTAAAAAGCCTTATTGGCAGATTTTTAGAACACTCAAGAATTTATTGTTTTGCAAATGGTAGTTCTATGCCCTCTCGAGAGAATCAGGTATATATTTCATCTGCAGATTTAATGCCTAGAAATTTAGATAGAAGAATTGAAATTATAATTCCGATAGAAAACAATACTGTACATGAGCAAATTTTAGATCAAATTATGTTAGCCAACTTTAAAGATAAATCGGAAACATGGTATTTAGATAGCATAGGAAACTATCATAAAGAACAAGAAAAAGGCTTTTCCGCACATTCCTATTTCATGAAGAACCCAAGTTTATCAGGTCGTGGTAAGTCAATTTTAAGAGCTAAACCTCAAAATTTGAGATTAGTAAAATGAAACCAGAATTAAAAAATCTTTTTAAATCTCAGTCTAATAGAAAGTCTAAGCAAGCCATAATAGATCTTGGGTCAAATTCAGTAAGAATGCTCATATACGATAATTTTAAAATTTCTCCAATTCCAGTCTTTAATGAAAAAGCAGTTTGCAAACTTGGAAAAAATTTAGATAAATCTAAAAAACTAAATCCCGATGGAATTAAAGGTTCTTTAAAAGTTCTAAATAGATTTAAAGAAATTTTAGATATTTCAGACGTTCAAGATTTAGAAATTATTGCAACAGCGGCTTTTAGAGAGGCCACTGATGCAAGTGAATTTTTAAGAGAAATTGAAAAAATATTTAATAAAAAACCACTAGTATTATCTGGCAAGGAAGAAGCAAGAACATCAGCAAACGGTGTAATGGTAGGATTTGATGAAGTAGATGGACTAGTTGCAGATTTAGGAGGTGGAAGTTTAGAACTTGCCAGAGTTTCCAAAAATCAAATTTTTGAAACAACCTCTTTACCTCTTGGAGTACTAAGACTTGAAAATAACCCTATTATAAAAAAAAAAAATTTGGGAAAATATGTTAGAAATCTTTTAAGAGATGAAAAATGGCTTTTTAAAAAGAAATTCAAAAATATTTATTTGGTAGGAGGGACTTGGAGATCATTATTTAAATATCATCTCTTTAAAGAAAAACACCCATTACATATTTTGCATCAATATAAGCTCTCAAAAGATCTAGCAGTTAAATACTTAAATAGGATTTCAAAATTTAATAAATCATCTTTGAAATCAATGGAGTATATAACTAAATCTAGAACTCCCTATTTACCGTTTAGCTCTATAATACTTAACGAAATAATTGAAGCAGCAAGCCCTTCAAAAGTTATTTGCTCAATCAGTGGACTGAGAGAGGGGCATATGAATACAATTATAAACCAAGGAATGAGCGAGGATGAAATTTTCAAATTAAAAACTGATGGTATATCTTTTAAAAAAGGGGACTATGGAAAGAGTTTTGAGAAATATTTTAACTTTATTTCACCATTATTTGAAGACAACGAATATTTTAATCGAAGATTACTAACCTTGGCTTGTATCTTAAGTAAAATGGATTGGGGCTTAGGAGCTTTTCAAAAAGCAGAATTGGTTTTTATGGAAGTTTTAAATACTCCATTACTAAAACTAGAACATAGAGATAGAGTAAAAGTTGCATCAGCAAGTTTTTGGAGACATTGTGGTTTAAAATATAATCCGAATTATCAGTTTTTATCCTTATTAAATAACAACGAAATTTTATCTTCAAAGCAAGTGGGATCTGCTTTAAGATTAGCAGAATCACTTACAAGCATGTCTTCGTTATTGTTAGATGAATTTAAAATTTATAAAAGAAATAAGACTATTTTTTTGAAAATACCTAACAATCATAGTGATATAGTCTCAAAACAAGTAACTAAAAGACTTAAAAACCTGGCAAAAGAGATGAATGTCGACTCTAATATCATTTATTCTTGAAAATTAATAAATCTTTAACTTAATTTAAATATTTTTTTAGCATTTATATATTATCAACTGTTTATCAGTCTCCCAACTGTGATGTTAATTAATTAGCCCAAGGTATCAATATTACCTTGGGCTGCCCTCCAATTACAAAATAATTTTTCTGATTAAATAGACAGCCAATATTCCACCAAGCATCTCAGCAATGATATAGCTAGGAGTATTTAAGTAATTAATTCCAGTAAATGTGTCTGTAAAAGTTCTTGCTATTGCTACCGCTGGATTTGCAAATGAAGTTGAAGAGGTAAACCAATACCCCGCTGTAATAAAAGTGGCTACTGATGCAGCGACCGCAAGTTTGCCACTTTTTAAAGATCCAAATATCACAAAAATTAATCCAAAAGTTGCAATGATCTCAGCTGTAAAAATATTTATTCCAGGTCTAATCTTCTGTGAAAGCTGCAACAAAGGAAGATCAAACATAAAATTTGCTAACATTACTCCTAACATACAACCTAAGATTTGAGCAGAGATATAAGTGATAATTAAATTTTTTTTAATCTTGTTGGTAAAATACATTGCTAAAGTAACGACAGGATTGAAATGTGCGCCGGAGATATCACCGATTGAAGTAATCAGAACAAATAATCCTGCACCTGTAGCTAAAGTATTTGCTATTAACATTACAGCGATATCATCAGTTAGATTTTGAGCCATAATACCTGAACCAACAATTATCATGACTAAAAAACAACTTCCTATAATTTCACCAATAAATATCTTTTTACTTTTCATTTTTTATCCAATGTTTAATTTTTTCATTAATTATATTATAAGTTTCTTCGGCTATTAAATTTATTTTATCTTTATTTTTAGTTTTTTTAAATTTTTCAACAGGGTCCTCAATATCCCAATGTGTAATGGCCTTTTTTTTGGTCCATACAGGACAAACTTCTTTATTGGCGTTATTACAAACTGTAATCACGTAATCAATATCAATATCATTTTTTAAAAATTCATCAAAATTTTTTGAATAATACGTGGCTAAATTAAATTTTTTACCTTCAAGATACTCTTTAATGTAAGGATTGATTTTTCCCGAGGGATTACTTCCGGCGCTAAATGCGATGAATTGATCTCGAAAATTATTATTTATAATACTTTCTGCTATTATGCTTCTCGCAGAGTTTCCAGTACAAACAAATAATATTGTTTTTATTTCCCTCATAAAAAATGTATTGAAGTGTCCCGAACTTACGGAACCAAAATTTGATAAAAACCAATAATAAATAATGGAATCTGTAACCCAAAATTGGTTAATATTGCTTTATCTTTAGAAATAAAACCTGCAATAGTCCAACCAACCACTCCCGCTCCATGAAACATTATATTTACTGGATACATATTCAAATTTGTTAATAAAATACCTGTAAGAACTAAAAAAGTACTTAACCATTTAAGGTATTTTTTAATAAACTTCATAGCCAATTATATAATTGTAATGTTAAAGTTTTGTTAACCAGACGAGGCTTTAACTTTTTTCTCAATAAATTCTGGAATGTCATCTTCTTTATCAAGAACCTCTTCTTTTGTGCCTTTAGGTTGAAATGCATATAACACGTGTAATTTACAATAAGGGAATTCCCCTTCAGGTTTTCTCCCGCAGAAATAAAACTTTTCTTCATTAGGGTGCCCTATAGGCCATTTACAGGTTTGATCAGTTAACTCCTCTAAAGACTTAGGGTTTTCTGGTTCAAAATTTTTATCAAGTAAAATTGATTGAAATTTAGCTTTCCTTGAAATGGGGGCAGATCCTCTTCTTACAGGTCTATTTACAGATGTTAGTGATTGACTTGATTGTTTAGAAGGAGCTCTCGCCTCTAAGTTTAATCTATGAGCTTTACCAATAACCGCGTTTCTTGTGGTGTCACCTAGAGCTTCGGCTATTTGACTTGCGGTATGGCCTTTAGACCAGAGTTCTTTTAATTTAGCGACTTTTTCTTCTGTCCAACTCATAGTATACAATTACAATATTTAGTAATTATGAAAAACTTAGGACATAATATTGGGGTTTAAAACATTAAAAGACCTTAAAGCTGTGAGTAGTTTTAGTTGTGCACAGTTTTTTTAATAAGAGGTTATAAGACTATCAATGGTTGAAATTACAAAAAAATATAAAATTGGATCGAGAAGATTTGGATTAATAAATTGGGTTGGAGCTTGGACTTTATACAAAAAAGAAGTCTTAAGATTTTTAATTGTATGGATACAAACTATTTTTTCTCCACTTATTTCATCTTTACTCTTTTTACTTGTTTTATCTCTAGCAATAGGCGCAGATAGAGGAGATGTGCTTGGAGTTCCTTTTATAACTTTTTTAGCGCCAGGGTTGATTTCAATGCAAGTTATTCAGCAATCTTTTTCTCACTCATCTTCTTCTTTTATGATTGGAAAAATACAAGGTAATATAGTTGATTTACTTTACGCGCCGCTATCAGCAACAGAGGTTACTATTTCAGTTGCGCTTGCAGCAGTTACAAGAAGTGTGATGATAGCTATTGTTTCAATTATAGTATTTAAGCTTATAATAGATATTAAGATCACAAATTATTTTTTACTTATAGTATTTACTTTACTTTCCTCCTTCATACTTGGGAACATAGGGATTATAGCAGGTTTATGGGCAGAAAAATTTGATCACATGGCAACAGTAACAAATTTTGTTATTGTTCCATTATCTTTTTTATCAGGTACTTTTTATTCAATTGAGAGATTACCAGATGTTCTTCAAATCATAAGCAAAGCTAATCCATTTTTTTATATGATTGACGGTTTTAGATATAGTTTTATTGGCAAAGCTGATGGATCAATTATCATTGGATTGATATACTTATCAGTACTAAGCTTTGTAAGCTGGTTTGTTACTTATTTATTGTATAAAAAAGGATATAAAATTAAATCTTAAAAATGAGTGCTATATTAAATACATATAATAGAAAAAAAGTTGCTTTTTCTAAAGGCAAAGGTGCTTTTCTATATGGGACAAATGGAAAAAAATATTTAGATTTTGTTCAAGGAATAGCTGTAAATTGTTTAGGGCATTCTAATAATTATTTAATTAATTCAATTTCTAAACAAGCTAAAAAATTATGGCATGTATCTAATGCATTTATTATTCCCGAACAAGAGAGATTAGCTAAAAGACTGAAGCAAAAAACTTTTGCTGATTTTGTTTTCTTTCAAAATTCTGGTGCTGAAGCCACAGAGGCTGCTATTAAATTTGCAAGAAGATACTTTTATTCAAAGGGTCAACCAAGAAAAAATAGGGTTTTGTGTATTAACAATAGTTTTCATGGAAGAACCCTTGCAACTATTTTTGCTAGTAATAGCAAAAAAGCTACTGAGGGTTTTGGGCCTAAAGTAGATGGATTTGATCATTTTAATTTTGGCGATCATAAAAGTTTAGAAAAATCTATAACAAGCAGAACTGCTGCAATTATGGTTGAGACTATCATGGGAGAGGGTGGAGTCAAAGTTATACCAGATTATTGTTTAGTGGGATTGAGAAAGTTATGTAATAAGAAAAAAATTTTATTAATTTTAGATGAAGTTCAGTGCGGTATTGGAAGAAGTGGAAAATTTTTTGCATTTGAACACGCAAAAATAAAACCTGATATTGTGCCAATTGCAAAAGGAATAGGAGGCGGTTTCCCAATAGGCGCCGTACTTGTAAACAAGAAAGTAGCATCCGGGATGAAACCAGGAATACACGGATCAACTTTTGGAGGAAATCCTTTAGCGATGAGCGCTGGAAATGCAGTAATGGATGTAATGTTTAAAAAAGGTTTTCTGAGTAATGTAACTAAAAACGGAAATCATTTTTTAAAAGGTCTTAAGAAATTAAAAGAAAAATATCCAAAAATAATTAAAGAAGTCAGAGGAAAAGGGTTATTGATTGGACTTTGTTTACAAAGAGATCAAACTAAATTTATTCAAAAGTTAATGGACAATAAGCTTTTAACGGTAAGGGCTGCTGAAAATGTAGTCAGACTTTTGCCTCCTTTGAATGTCACAAAGCAAGAAATTAATTTAGGTTTAAAAATATTAGATAAGGTTTGCAAAAACTATAGATGAGAAATTTTATAAATATATCTGATCATTCATCCAATGATCTAAGAGCTATTATTGACGAGGCGAAAGCTAGAAAACTTAAAAGACAAAATTTAAATAAATCTGCGCCAGATGAAGACAAACCATTTGAAGGAAAATCTATGGCGATGATTTTTGAAAAACCATCTACAAGAACTAGAATGTCTTTTGATATAGCGATTAAACAACTTGGAGGCTCTTCAATAATTTTAAATCCAGATGGAATACATTATGGTAAGGGTGATGAAACATTAAAAGATACTGCAAAAGTTTTAACAGAGTACGTTGATATTGTAATGTTAAGAACATCTTCACATAAAAATCTTGAAGAGTTTGGAAAACATTTAGATATTCCAATTATTAATGGTTTGTCAGATATAGGACATCCTTGTCAAATCATGTCAGATATTCTTACATACGAAGAAAGTAATGGAATTATCGAGGGTAAAACAGTTGCCTGGATAGGAGACGGAAACAATAATATGTCGAACTCTCTAATTGAGGCTGCTGGAAAATTTAAATTTAATTTAAAAATTGCTTGCCCTAAAAAATACTCTCCAAATAAAAAGGTACTAAGTTGGGCAAAGAAAAACAAGATACATCTTATCGTAACAACAAAACCTGAAGAGGCAGTTAAAAAATCAGATTGCGTTATGACTGATAAATGGATTTCAATGAATGATAAGGTAGATAAAAAAGCTAAGAAAAAGATCTTAAAGCCTTTTCAAGTAAATAAAAAATTAATGAGTAAAGCAAATTCAGATGCAATTTTTATGCACTGTCTTCCTGTAGGAAGAGGCGAAGAGGTAACAGATGAAGTGATTGACGGCAAACAATCTGTAGTTTGGAGACAAGCTCTTAACAGAGTACATGCACAAAAAAGTATAATTAAGTGGTGCTTAGATTAAGGTAAAGGTTTTGGACTGTTACTTTTAGAGTTCATATACAAAATTACAGACGCTCTATCTTTTTCTTTTCGTAATCCAGCAAAAGCCATTTTAGTTCCTTTAATATGAGCCTGAGGTTTGATTAAGTAGCTATTCATTTCTTCAAAAGACCATTCTTTTCCATGAGCTATCATTGCCTTAGAATATTTGTAATCACTAACTGATCCTGAGGTCCTACCAATCACACCCCATAGGTTTGGTCCAATCATATTTTTTCCACCAACCGCAATTTGATGACAAGCAGTACATTTTTTAAAAACCTTTTCTCCGTGTGCTAGATCTCCCATAGCTAAAAGAGCTTTAATATCTACAGCCTCTACAACCTTTGCCTCTGTACTATCAGCGGAAGCATTAGTAGAAGCAACTTCTAAACCTTCAACTTTGTAAGCGGACTCTTTAGGTTTTTCTACATAGAATAAAATATCAGTGAATTTTCCAATACCAATAATGATTAGGGCAGTAAGAAGAACCGCAGCTATAATTTTATTTATTTCAAAACTGTCCATAATTTTGGTAAAACCTAGTTGACGTATAGCACGACTTTAATAAAAAAACTTAAATTACTTAATTTTTTTTTGCGTCTTTGGGACGCATAATTATGGACAAAATTGCAATAATAATACCCTCACGATTAAACGCTGTAAGACTACCTAATAAGCCATTAGAACTTATAAACAACAAAGAGATGATACTTCATGTTTATGAGTCAGCAAAAAAAACAAGTACCGGTGAAGTTTATGTGGCATCACCAGATCAAAAAATTATAGATATTGTCACAAAGAATGGTGGTAAAGGAGTTCTAACATCATTAGATCATCAAAAAGGTACAGACCGAGTTTATGAAGTTTTTAAAAATAAACTTAATTGTGAACCAAATATTATTGTAAATTTACAGGGCGATATGCCCAACATAGATCCAAACGCAATTACCAGTTTAGTTTCTTACATGCGCAAAGAAAAGTGCGATATTGGTACTTTAGCTAGTTCTTTCACCTCTGATAAAGAATTTAAAGATGAAAATAATGTTAAAGTTGTAGTTAAAGATGAGTTAAAAAGTAATCAATTTGGACAAGCTATTGATTTTTTTAGATCAGATACAAAAATACATAAAAATTTCTATCATCATGTCGGTATTTATGCCTTTACTAATAAAGCTTTAGTAAGGTATGTAAGCTTAAAAAGATCCACGCTAGAATTGGAAAGAAAACTAGAACAAATGAGAGCTCTTGAAAACGCAATGACAATTCATGTTGGGTATATAAATTCTTCTCCATTAAGCGTAGATACAAAGAATGATTTAACAGAAGTAAGAAAGATAATGGAAAAAAATGGGTAAAATGAAAATTGCAATTCAAGGCGAACTAGGAGCTTACTCTCATATTGCTGTGGAACAACTTTATCAGGATGCAGAAATAAAAACGTGCTCAACATTTGAAGATACTTTTAAACAAGCATACAACGATTCAACTTACAAAATTATAATTCCAATAGAAAACTCCTTAGCCGGAAGAGTTGCTGATATCCATTATTTATTACCTAAATATAAATTACAAATTCACGGAGAATACTTTCTTCCTGTGGTGCATAATTTATTAGGTAAACCAGATGCAACTATTGATGATATTAAATACGTTAGAAGTCATGCTCAAGCAATAAGTCAATGCCAAAAAATAATCACAGAAAAAAATTTTAAACCAATCATATCAGTTGATACAGCAGGATCGGCAAAAGATTTAGCTGAAGGTAAAGACAAAACTATAGCTGCGATCGCCTCAGATCTCTCTGCTAAAATGTATAATTTAAAGGTTTTAAAAAAAAATATTGAAGATGACTCAGGTAATGTTACTCGTTTTTTAATTATGGGAAAAAACATTGAGCAACCAGAATATAATAAGAAAAAAAAATATATAACAAGCTGTATCTTTAGGGTTAAAAGTGAACCCTCTGCACTTTACAAATGTCTTGGAGGATTTGCGACCAATCAGGTAAATTTGACAAAACTTGAGAGTTTTTCAGTTAAAAATACTTTTGACCAAGCAAACTTTTACCTGGATCTCGAAGGTCATTTAGAAGATGTTGGAGTAAAAAAGGCTTTGGAAGAACTTAGTTTTCATACTGAAACTTTGGATATATTAGGGGTATACGAATCTTCAAAATTTAGGGAAAAATAGTCCACAAAATTTAAATCTAGCCTTGTAGTATTTAAATTGATCTTGATATACTCATATTGAGGTTGGCATCAGGTGGATGTTTCATAAACCCGGTCAGGTCTGAAAAGAAGCAGCCGTAGTGAAAATTATTCAGGTTGTTGCCTGCCTCTTTAAAAATGACAAACAAAATTTTAGCATTAAAATATAGACCTCAAGAGTTTAAAGATTTAATTGGTCAAGAAGTGATGACACAAACAATTACCAACGCAATCAAACTTGGGAAAACTCCAAATGCATATTTATTAACTGGAATAAGAGGTGTGGGAAAAACAACCACTGCCAGGTTAATAGCTAAAGCATTAAACTGTACAAAAAATTTTTCCGTAGGTGAAAAGTGTAATTCTAGTGAAAACTGTCACTGCAAAGAAATTGTCGACTCTAACCATATGGATGTCTTAGAAATGGATGCTGCTTCTAAAACAGGAATAGACGATGTGAGAGAATTAATAGAAAATTCAAAATATAGTCCCACAAGTGCAAAGTTTAAAATATTTATTATTGACGAGGTTCACATGCTCTCTAAACAAGCTTTTAATGGTTTACTGAAAACTTTAGAGGAGCCACCACCAAGCTTGAAGTTTATTTTAGCAACAACAGAGGTAAGAAAAATACCAGTAACCATTTTATCTCGTTGCCAAAGATTTGATCTAAAAAGAGTAAGCGTTGATCAACTGTGTAAACATTTGAAAATGATTTCTATAAAAGAAAAAGGGAAAATTTCTGAGGATGCGATTCAATTAATAGCAAGAACTTCAGAAGGATCTGTTAGAGACTCTATATCATTATTGGATCGAGCATTAATTTCCCAAGTAATTAATGGTGAAAAGCAAATTGAGGAACCCGATGTCAGACAAATGCTTGGGCTCGCAGATAAAGGTAAAACCATATTGTTGCTCAAAGAAGTGCTTAGCGGAAATGAGAAAGACGCTCTAAAATATTTACATGAGCTCATTAATGATGGATTAGATGCAAAAAACTTTTTAAATGATATTTTGGAAGTTCTTTACCTTTTTAGCAAAAGATTAAGTTTAGGACCAATTGAAAAAGACTCATCTATATCAGAGGCAGATATTCAAATGATAGATCAATATTCAAAAAATATAGAAATGCAAGATATTGGTTTGTTTTGGCAACTAACAATAAAAACTATTGATGATTTAAGAATAATTGGAAACGAAAATTTAGCTTTGGAAATGTATATTATGCAGTTGGTGCACCTAAAAAATATTGGGTCAATTAAGGAGAATATAAGTTCGGGTGATGGTAACAATGAGTTCACCAAAGATAATTTAGTTGGAAAAAAAATTGATGAAAAACCTCTTGAAACAAATATTTCTAATCAAATTAAAAACCAACTTAAAAGTACAAATCAAATAAAAACTAATCCAGCGAAAATTTTATCTAAGGACAATCAAAGTGCGAAAATTAAAATTTCGAGTTTTCAAGATTTAATTAATCAGGCTAACAAGGAAAAGGAAATAGAACTTAAGTATGATCTCGAACGAAATGTAAAATTAGTTAGTTTCAATAAGGGAAAGATCGATATAAGTTTTAACGAACAATTAAATAAAAATTTTATAAAAAATCTCACAGAAAAATTGCTTTTGTGGACAGGAGAAAGGTGGATTATATCTTTAAGTAAAAACGTCAAAGCAAAAAGCGTTTATGAAATTAGTCAAGAAGATAAAAGTAATAAAATTGAAGAATTTAAGAAAAGCAAAATTGCACAGGACATTCAAAAAGCTTTCCCTGATGCAAAACTAGTTGATTTTAAAGAAGAGGAATAAATGACAAATTTTTCTGACATGCTATCAAAGGCAAAAGCTATGCAAGAAAAAATGAAAGAAGCTCAAGATCAAATAAAAAAAATTGAAGTCGAGGGTGAGGCTGGAGGAAACCTTGTAAAAGTTAAATTGTCAGGAGATTATGAGTTAAAATCCATTATCATAAGTGATGCTGCAAAAAAAGAAAGTCAGGAAATAATTAATGATTTAATTATAGCAGCTTACAATAATGCAAAAGAAAACTTAAAAAAAAAATCTACTGAAGAACTTTCAAAAGTAACAAGTGGACTTAACTTGCCTATGGACTTTAAATTTCCTTTCTAATGGATAATGATATACCAGAAATAAATGAGTTGATTCAGCAATTTTCAAAATTGCCTGGTCTAGGACCAAAATCTGCAAAAAGAATAATTCTTAAATTAATAAATAATAAAGATAATATGGTGAAACCTTTGGCAAAATCTTTAGCTCAAGTTTACAAAAAAGTGGTTAGGTGTGTAGATTGTGGAAATTTGAAATTAATAGATAAAGTTTGCATCTGTTCTTCGGATAACTCTTATGACAAAATATGTGTCGTTGAAAATCTTGCTGACATGTGGGTGATAGACTCTGCTAATATTTACAAAGGTCATTATCATATTTTAGGTGGCACCTTAAATTCCAATGAAAATTACGAACAAAAAAATCTCTTAATCGAGTCTCTTGTTAAAAGAATTAAGAAAAATAATTTAAAAGAGGTGATTATTGCCACAAGTGCAACTGTCGAAGGTCAAACTACGGCACATTACATTGAAGATACAATTAAAAATGAGAAGCTTAAGATCACTAAGTTGGCTCAAGGTCTGCCCGTTGGTGGAGAAATTGAACAATTAGATGATGGAACTTTATTTTCAGCTTTTAAAAATAGAGTTCCAGTTACTAGCAACTAATTAAAGGTTTTTCTCTCTAATCTTTTTTGATGAAGTAAAGGTTCTGTATATCCTGAAGGCTGAACACGTCCCTTAAATACAAGATCACAAGCAGCGGAGAAAGCTACTGATTTGTCGAAATTGTCAGACATTTTCTTATAGGTAGGGTCATCTTTATTTTGTTCATCAACAATTTTAGCCATTTTTTTCATTACGGCCATAACCTGGTCTTTTTTACAAATTCCATGATGTAACCAATTTGCAATATGTTGAGATGAAATTCTAAGTGTAGCTCTGTCTTCCATAAGACCCACATTATTAATGTCCGGAACTTTTGAGCAACCAACACCTTGATTGATCCATCTTACAACGTATCCTAAAATTCCTTGCGCATTGTTCTCTAGTTCACGATTGATGTCATCTATAGCCCAATTAGGTCTATCCGCTGTAGGTATTTCTAAAATATCATCAAGCTTAGCTTTAGACCTTGATTTAATTTTATTTTGTTCCTCGAAAACATTTACTTTATGATAATGCATTGAATGTAAAGTGGCTGCAGTAGGTGAAGGAACCCACGCACAATTAGCTCCAGATTTTGGGTGACCAATTTTTTGATCCATCATATTTGACATTTGATCGGGCATAGCCCACATTCCTTTTCCGATTTGAGCTTTACCTGAAAAACCACAACTTAAACCAATATCAACATTCCAGTTTTCATAGGTTCCAAGCCAAGTAGATTTTTTCATATCTCCTTTAAAAATCATTGGTCCGGCTTCAAAAGAAGTATGCATTTCATCACCTGTTCTGTCTAAGAAACCTGTGTTAATAAAAACTATTCTATTTTTAACTTGCCTGATACATTCTTTTAAATTGACTGTAGTTCTTCTTTCTTCATCCATTATTCCAACTTTAATTGAATATTTTTTAATTCCCAGAGTCTCTTCCACTTTTTCAAATAATGTATCAGTAAAAGCCACTTCCTCTGGGCCATGCATTTTCGGTTTAACAATATAGACTGATCCAGTTCTTGAATTTTTTTTATTTTTAAAATCATGAAGAGCGCAAAGAGTCGCCATAAATGCATCCATTATCCCTTCTGGAATCTCCGTTCCGTCATTAAGTATGATGGCAGGGTTAGTCATTAAATGACCTACATTTCTATTAAGCAACAAAGCTCTACCATGAAGATTAATCTTACCTCCGTCTTTTGATATGTATGTTCTATCTGGATTTAATTTTCTAACGAATTTTTTTCCCTTTTTTTCGACATTGGCAGTCAAATCGCCTTTCATTAAACCTAGCCAGTTACGATAGCATTTTATTTTATCTTCAGCATCAACTGCAGCAACTGAGTCCTCATTATCAATAATAGTTGAAATAGCCGACTCAACAATGAAATCTGATATTGATGCTTTATCTATTTTCCCAATAAAATGATCAGGATCAATTATAATATCAATATGCAGATTATTATTTTTTAATAAAATTGAAGTAAGTTTTTTTTCACCATTGTATCCAATGAATTGGCCTTTATTTTTTAATTGAATTTCTTTTTTGTCTACAAGAAAAACTATATCATTATCTTTGATTTTCATTCCAGAAATTTCATTCCAACTTGCATTTTCAAGTGGTACAGTTTCATCTAAAAATTCTCTCACGAAAGCTATAATCGTTTTTGCTCTTTTTTCATTAAAACCTTCACCTTTGTTGCCTGGAATTACATCAGTTCCATACAAGGCATCATATAAACTTCCCCATCGAGCGTTAGCTGCATTTAAAGCGTACCTAGCATTATCGACTGGTACGACAAGTTGAGGGCCAGCTATTGTTGCTATCTCATTATCTACATTTGCGGTTTCAATATTAAATTCATCTTTTTCTTCGACTATATAAGAAATAGATTTTAAAAAATTTAAATATTCTTTTTTATCTAAGTCTTTACCTTTATTTTTTATATGCCAATCATCTATTTTTTTTTGAATGTCCTCCCTTTTCTGAATTAATTGCTTATTAATAGGAGCAAGCTCATGAACAATTTTTCCAAAACTAGTCCAAAATTCCTCAGATTTGATATCAGTACCCGGAATAATTTCATTATTAACAAAATCTAATAATTTTGTATTTATTTTTAGCCCATTTTTCTCAGTAATACTCATAGTTAACCGATCTTTACATTTTATTATAATACATTAATAGTAGCATTATTAGCTCAGTATGAAAAATTATTTAGAATTTGAAAAAGAAATCAAAGCACTTGAACAAGAAGTTGACAGCTTAAAAAGCCCGTTTGGTTCCGAAGGAATTTCTGAGGTTGATACGCAAAAAATCAAAAATACCCAAAATGAGATTAATGAAAAGTTAAAAGAGACATATGATAATTTAAACAGTTGGCAAAGAACTCAAGTTGCAAGACATGAAGACAGACCTAAGGCAAATTATTATATAAAAAAAATATTTTCGCAATTTACGTTATTATCTGGTGACAGATACTTTGGCGACGATAAATCTGTAACTGCTGGGTTTGGATTGATAGATGAAAAATCAGTTTTAGTTATTGGTCAAGAAAAGGGAGAGGACTTAAATAGCAGGATCGAAAGAAATTTTGGAATGATGAGACCGGAGGGTTATAGAAAATGCATTAGGTTAATGAAACTAGCTGATCGATTTCAAATACCTGTAGTAACATTTATTGATACACCTGGTGCCTATCCTGGCTTAGGCGCAGAGCAAAGAGGACAAGCATCTGCAATTGCAAACTCTATTGAGTGCTGCATGTCTTTAACTGTTCCAAACATTTCAATCATAATTGGAGAGGGAGGTTCTGGTGGAGCTATTGCTTTAGCGTCGTCAAATAAAGTTATAATGTTAGAAAATTCCATTTACTCAGTGATTTCTCCAGAAGGGTGTGCATCAATACTTTGGCGTGATCCAAGTAAATCCTTACAAGCAGCTGATGCAATGAAATTAACAGCAAAAGATTTACTTAAACTTAAAGTCATTGACGAGGTAATTTCAGAACCTTTAGGTGGCGCACATAGAGATCCTGATAGCATAAGCGTTGATATTAAAAATTCTATTATTAAAAACTTAAAAAGTTTTGAAAATTTTAGTAAAGAAGAAATTTACGATCATAGAAAAGCTAAGTTTCTTCAAATCGGTAGAGATCAAGGTTTCAGCAAATCCTCAAATCTTGATGGAGGCGGACTGAGCTATAAAGAGTCCTTAACTCAAAAATTAATATCTAATATCTACAAAAACAAACTGCTTTACGGCGGAATAGCCTTATTGGCAGCAACTAGCCTTATAGTTCTATTATTTTAGCTATTGTAGCAAAAAAACAATTTATTTAAATGATGTTTTCTACTATTGACTTTTACTTATCAAATCTATTAAAGGTTCAATTAACTAATTTATGATTAGTTAAAGTTAATAATAATAAGGAAAAACAAAAAATATGAGTACACTAAAAGGTAAAGTAAAGTGGTTCAATGGTACTAAAGGATATGGTTTCATTGAAAGAGAAGACAAAGAAAAAGACGTGTTCGTTCATTCTTCAGCTGTTAGAGAAGCAGGTTTAAAATATTTAAACGAGGGTGATGAGTTAACGTTTGAAGTGGAGAGCACGGAAAAAGGTCCTTCAGCAGTAAAACTGCAGAAAACATCTTAATCTAAATTTCCAAAAATCACTGGTTAACGGGGCACTAAGATAAGCCTAGCTTTTTTATTGTCCCGCTAATTCCTTCTTGAAAAAGACACATTTTTTTTTTAAATAATAATCATGATTATAAAAAAGAATTTATCAACTCTTAGTTCACATTCGCACAGAATGCATGCTAGGCTATTGCTTAGCTTATAATCAAAAATATATAAATTTAACTAAAATTAATATAAATATAACTAGGATGCAGCAGTAGCTCAGTTGGTTAGAGCACTAGTTTGTGGAACTAGGGGTCGGTGGTTCGAATCCACCCTGCTGTACCAAACAATGACAAAAGAAAAAAAGAACAAACCTTCTAAAGAACTTCCGTTGGGGTTTGTAGATAGACAGGAAAAAGAATTACTCGTACGTGATTTTATAATTTCTAATATTAAAGAAGTTATGATTAAATACGGTTTTCAATATCTCGAGACCCCAAGTTTTGAGTATTCAGATAGTATTGGAAAATTTTTACCAGATAAAGAAAGACCTGATGAAGGTGTATTTTCATTTAAAGATGAAAATAAGTGGTTATCTTTGAGATATGATCTCACAGCACCGTTAGCTAGGTATGTAGCAAAAAATTACCTAGAAATTCCTAAACCATTTAAAAGATATCAACTGGGCAATGTTTGGAGAAATGAAAAACCAGGACCAGGAAGGTTTAGAGAGTTTTTACAATTTGATGCAGATTATGTTGGAACTAAAAGTTTACAGGCAGATGTAGAATTGTGTGTCATGATTTCAGAAATTCTTGAAAAGTGCGGACTTACGAGATCGGAATACATAATCAAGATTTCATCTAGAAAAATCACTGAAGAATTATTTAAAAAAATAAATATTACAGATAATAAACAAAAGCTTACTACTTTGAGGGCCCTAGATAAAATTGATAGACTTGGTTGGAATGGGGTAAAAGAATTATTAGGCGAGGGAAGAAAAGATAAATCAGGTGATTTCACAAAAGGAGCAAATTTAAATCCTGATGATATTAAAATAATAGAAGAAACACTTAAGAAGAATTCACCTGAAACAGAAGATTTAGTTGAGATGTTAAAAATCTTTAAAGATTATAATTTTAAAAATTTTGAATTCGATCCATCTGTTATTAGAGGACTAGAATATTACACAGGTGCAATTTTTGAAGTGAATTTAAAATTTGATGTGAAAAATAACAAAGGGCAAGTCATTCAATTTGGTTCAATAGGAGGCGGTGGAAGATATGATAATCTGGTAAATAATTTTGGCAATTATGACTCTCCTGCTACAGGCATATCAATTGGTTTAGATCGTTTGGTTTATGCTTTGATGCAAAAAAAAGAATTTAAGGTAAAACAATCTAAACCAGTTGTGATTTGTGTTTTTGATAAAAATTCAATGAAAGAATACATAAACATACAAACGATATTAAGAAATGCTGATATCAGTGCAGAAATTTATCCCGGAGAAAGTAAGCTAAAAAAACAAATGGAGTATGCAAACAAAATAAAATCTCCAGCAGTTATTTTATATGGTGAGAACGAAATTAAATCAGGTAAGCCGACTTTAAGGAACTTAAGCTCAGGTGAAGAAAAATCAATTAAAATAAAAGAATTAGTTAATGAAATCAAAAAAATTATCTGAAGTAATAATTAAAACCTTTAAGAGTAATGGTTTTGTTTTATTCGAACCAGATGTCCTTCTAGACTCAAATTATATTATTGAAAGGTCAGGTGAAAAATTTAGAAGTTCAATGCTTACTTTTGATAGAGAAGATGGAAAGACGATGTGCTTACGACCAGACTTAACAGTTGCATCATGTATAAGCTTCTTACAAAATAAGTGTTCCTCAAAAATTTATTACTCTGGTCAAGCTTATAGAAGATCAGGAGGTAAGGACACAAACTTTATTAACGATCAATTAGGTATCGAAATTCTTGGTTCAAAAAATCTTATTAAAGATGATTTTAAAGTGATCAGCACAATCTTAAATTCAGCAAAAAAAATTAAGATAAAAAAAATAAAAATAAAAGTTGGCGACATAAGTTTATTCAAGAGCTTGATCAATTCTCTTGAGATGCCTGAAAGATGGAAGCTAAGGTTAATAAGACACTTTTGGAAACCAGTTTACTTTGAAGAACTTTTAAAGCGGCTAGAAAAAAATACAGATATTGATGCTGTAACTTTTGATGCAGACAAGAAAAGATTCTATGAAATGAAAAAATTTGATCAAAATAAAGAAATTGCTGGAAGGTCAATTTTAGAAATTTTGAAAAGATTTGATAAAAAAATTAAAGATCCAAGATCATTTGCAGACGGAAAAAAAATTGTAAAAATTATTAAAGCCTTTTTAAAAATTAATTGTAAACTTTCAAAACTAGATGATGAGCTGTTAAATTTTGCAAAAAAAAATAACCTTAAGGTAAATATATTTAAAAATTTTAAGTCTATTCAAAATTTAAAAAAACTTAATCACGATACAAATTTTGTTACAAATTTTGGCAGAGACGTTGAGTATTATACTGGAATTGTGTTTGAAGTATTTTCGGGAAAAAAAGCAATAGCCTCAGGTGGTCGTTATGATGATTTGCTTAAAAGTTTAGGAGCCAAAAAGAGTATTCCTGCCGTTGGTGCAGCAATAAACTTAAAAAATATATGAAAGATTTGATTACTATAGGTTTGCCAAGCAAAGGACGATTAAAAGAAAAATCAATATCATTTTTTAATGATAGTGGATTAAAAATTATACAAAGTGAAAAAGAAAGAAATTATTTTGGAACAATCAGAAATAAACCCAACGTTAAAATTATATTTCTACATGCTAAAGAAATTATTCAAAGATTAGGAGATGGAACCTTAGATATAGGTGTTTCTGGGTTAGATCTTTTTAAAGAGTCAGGTAAAAATTTACAAGGGAAAATAAATATTCAAAAAAAACTTAATTATGGAAATGCGAGCCTTGTTATTGCTGTTCCAGATGATTGGATAGATGTACAAACAATTGCTGATCTTGAGGAAGTGTCATTTGATATAAGATCCAAAAGAAATGGTAGGTTAAGAGTAGCAACTAAATACCCAAATTTGACTAATGATTTTTTAATATCTAAGGGAGTTACTCAGTACAAAATTATACCAAGTCTTGGTGCAACAGAAACCTACCCATTCATAGGATCTTCAGAAATTATTACTGATATCACATCATCTGGCAAGACGCTTGCTGACAACAATTTAAGGGTATTAAAGGATGGTTATATTTTGAGATCAACCGCATGTTTATTTGTTGCAAAAAAAAATAAAAATAGTTTACAAAAATTCTTAAATTCTTTCGATTAACGTTTAGAAAATTTATAAATTGTTTCTGCTACTCTCTTATAGCCATCAATATTATAATGGCCCAATAATTTAAAAGGAAAAAACTTTAATGGATCCTCCTCTTTTAGAAATAATTCTTCATGTAAGTCAATGAAAGGAATGTCCAGCTCGTGAACAATATTTTTAACAAGTTTATAATTTTTTTCATCATATTTATACTTATAACGTTTAAATTCTGGTAAATAAACAAAGTATAATTTTGAATTATTTTTTTTAATAAAATTTTTTGCCAATCTCAGTGTTTTTTGGAATTCAGGCGCTGGAGATGCTGGTGGGTTATAAATTAAGGTTTCTCTCAACTTGCCCAATTTAATGAATTTTTTAATTTTAAACTCTTTACTAATCAATCCTTTTGCTTTCTCTGCTTTAAGCTTATTACTTATAAATTTATCGATTTTATCTTGTTTAAGTGTGAGGTTTTGAGTAAAATTTTTATTATTTAAATAATTTTTCAGTAAATTATTTTTTTTCTCATTTAACAATTCTGTTAAATCGTTGCCCTCGTAGTATAGCCACAATACTTTCTTCACGTTTGGTTTAAAATATTCTCTGAGCGTAGCATATTGTAAAAGAGGTCCATCGCCACTAAATCCCAAATTTAAAACTGAATTTCCCGATAGTTTTCTCAATACAGAGGAAATATCATTAGGTCTATTTACACATGCACCATGAGTATAAGAGTCTCCCACCAATAGATACTCAATTTTTTTGCTATCCCACTCTTCATTAGGATTATTAAACCCATACCTATCACTTTCATATATAGAGTAATATCCATTTTCGTTACAATGAATCGTTCTTGAATTTGAAATACCGGAAAGTGGTAAGAATGAATTTTCTTCTTTAATGAAAAAAATAGGATAGAACCTTGTTACAATTTTTTCATCGATTGTTTTTAAATCCTTTTCAATTTCAAAAAGTCTTCTATTGTCCCAATTTTTTCCTGTCTTTTTATAGTAAAGTTTTTCTTTAAACTTTAATTCTTTAGAAGAGAATTTATTAAAAGTAAGATAAGTTTCAAATAAATATAACGTGACAACAATAGATAAACAGGAAATTATTAGGTACTCTTTTATTTTTGTATTAAGAAAAAATGTAATTACTGAAAAAAAAATTAGTATTAGTGTTATAATATAATAAATAAAGTAAACATCTCTTTGCCGACCCTCCCAAAAAATCTCTGACTTATAGAAAACATAAAAAAATAACAAAAATGAAATTATTGTAATTGATGGGGAAAATATCTTCTTTAAAAGACTCATAAAATATATCTATAAATAAAATGATAATTAAAGAAATAGAAAAAATTGAGTTAAAGCATAAAGATTAATATTAAAAAAAAAGGCGAGTAAAACTCGCCTTTTTTGAATTCTATAGAGTGTTGAGCGTGTCTTACATACCCATTCCGCCCATGCCACCCATGCCACCCATGCCACCACCCATCGGAGGCATTGCAGGACCAGCATCTTTTTCCTCAGGTTTGTCCGCGATCATTGCTTCTGTTGTGATTAATAGTCCAGCTATTGAAGCAGCATCTTGTAATGCCGATCTTACAACTTTAGTTGGGTCAATAATTCCCTTAGCAAACATATCTACATAGTCTTCGTTCTGTGCATCGTAACCTTGAGAGGCTTTTTTACCCTCCAAAAGTTTGCCTACAACAACAGAACCATCTACACCTGCGTTTGCTGTAATTTGTCTAATAGGAGCTTGAAGAGCTTTTTTTACAATTTCAACACCAGCTTTTTGGTCATCGCCTTTTACTTTAACACCATCTAAATCTTGTGCAGCGTAAAGAAGGGCACAACCACCACCTATCACTACTCCTTCTTCGACTGCAGCTCTTGTTGCGTTAAGTGCATCTTCAACTCTGTCTTTTCTTTCTTTTACCTCTACTTCAGTAGCACCGCCAACTTTAATGACTGCAACACCACCAGCAAGTTTAGCCAATCTTTCCTGAAGTTTTTCTTTATCGTAGTCAGAAGTTGTTTCATTGATCTCAGATCTAATTTGATTACATCTTGCTTCGATATCAGATTTTTTACCTTCACCAGCTACAATTGTGCTGTTCTCTTTATCAATTTTAACTTTTTTGCAAGAACCTAGATCACCAATTTTTACGTTCTCTAATTTGATACCAAGGTCCTCAGAGATTACTTGTCCACCAGTTAGAATAGCAATATCTTCTAACATTGCTTTTCTTCTGTCACCAAAGCCTGGAGCTTTTACAGCGACAACTTTTAGACCACCTCTTAATTTATTTACTACTAAAGTTGCTAAAGCTTCACCTTCTACATCTTCAGAGATAATCATTAATGGTCTGTTAGCTTGAACTACTGACTCTAATAACGGCACCATTGGTTGTAAGTTAGTTAATTTTTTCTCAACTAAAAGCACCAAAGGATTTTCAAGTTCAGTTGTCATTTTTTCAGTATTTGTAACAAAGTATGGCGAGAGATACCCTCTATCAAATTGCATACCTTCAACAACATCCAATTCGGTTTCAACTCCTTTTGCTTCCTCGACTGTTATTACTCCTTCATTTCCGACTTTTTGCATAGCCTTCGAGATCATATCGCCAATAGATTTCTCACCATTAGCTGAAATTGTTCCAACTTGAGCAACCTCCTCATTGGCTTTAACTTTTTTTGAAGATGTTTTTAATTTATCAATTACCTGCTCAACAGCTTTGTCGATACCTCGTTTGATATCCATTGGGTTCATTCCAGCTGTAACATATTTAAGTCCCTCATTAACAATTGCTTGAGTAAGAATAGTTGCGGTTGTAGTTCCATCTCCAGCATTATCATTTGTTTTACTCGCAACTTCTTTAACCATCTGAGCACCCATGTTTTCAAATTTGTCTTCTAGTTCAATTTCTTTTGCAACAGAAACACCATCTTTAGTAGTTCTCGGAGCACCATAAGACTTATCCATTACCACATTACGTCCTTTTGGACCTAATGTTACTTTTACAGCGTTAGCGAGAGTGTTAACTCCAGTAAGCATTTTTGATCTCGCTTCTGTATCAAATTTAATTAGTTTTGCCATTGTCTTCTCCTATAAAGTTTATTTTTTACTCTTTGAAATTCCCATTATGTCTGATTCTTTCATAATGCTGTATTCTTTACCGTCAATTTTGACTTCTGTTCCAGACCATTTTCCGAAAAGAACTATATCTCCAACTTCAACATCCATTGCTGAAATTTTACCGTTTTCATTTTTAGCGCCCGGTCCTACAGCTACAACTTCGCCTTCCTGAGGTTTTTCCTTAGCAGTGTCTGGTATGATGATTCCGCCAGCAGTTTTTTCCTCACTGTCTAGCACTTTAATAAGTACACGATCGTGTAGTGGTCTAAATTTCATATGTATTTTCTCCTATAAATTTTTATGTAGTGTTGATATGGTATTTTTTGACTATATTTCAAGAGGCAAAATCATTAAAAAAACCACTAAATACAATATATTTATGGGCATTAAAAGGAGAGAAATAGCAAATTGAAAGAACTTAACCACTTAGCAGAAATATTCAAAAAGTATGATACGTTTGTTATAGACTTGTGGGGGGTGGTGCATAACGGAGTTGCTCTCAATCCAAATGCTATAGAGGCAGTAGACCAATTAAAAAAACATTCAAAAAAAATAGTATTTTTATCTAATGCACCTAGGCCCAGTTTGAAAGTAATTAATTTTTTGCAAAATATGAAAATGGATAAAAGATACCTTGAAAATGTAATGACATCAGGTGAGGCAGCAATGTATGCTATAAACCAAAAAAAATTTGGAAACACATTCTATCATTTAGGCCCAACTAGAGACAATTCAATATTTGAAAAAGTAAAAGACAATAAAACCGATCTTAAGAATTGTGATTTTATTTTATGTACAGGATTATTTGATGATTATGAAAATGACCTGGATTACTACAAAAAAATTTTACTGAAGCATATTTCAAAAAAATTAATTTGTACCAACCCAGATTTAATAGTTCACAGAGGCAACGTAGAAGAACTATGCGCAGGTTCGATAGCAAAAGTTTTTGAAGATCTTGGAGGGGAAGTAGTCTATTTTGGAAAACCTCATAAAGAAATTTACAATATGTGTTTTGGGCCAAATGAGAAAGTTTTAGCTATCGGGGATAACTTAAGAACAGATATAAAAGGAGCCAACAATTTAAAAATAGATTGTATATTTATTACTGAAGGTGTTCACCGAAAAGAGTTTAATAATTTTTCTGAACTAAACAAACTTTTAGAAAAATACAGTGTAAAAGCAAATTTTTTTCAAAAAGAATTAAAATGGTAAAATGAAAATTTACAAGAATCCGAACCTAGATCAAAAGCACTGTAACGGTGTAATAGCAATAGGCAATTTTGATGGATTACATCTAGGTCACCAAAAAGTTATTAACGAGGCAAAAAGAAAAGCTAAAAACAATAAGATACCTTTTGGAGCTATGACTTTCGAGCCAGTACCCGTGATGTTTTTTAATAAAAAAATTAAAAATCACCGAATAAATTCTTTAGAACAAAAAAAGCGGCAGCTTAAAAAATTTAAATTGGATTTTTTAATAATAATAAAATTTAATAAAAAATTTTCATCTCAATCAGCAGAAGAATTTATTAAAAAAATAATTTTCAAAAAAACAAAATGTAAGTTTTTATATGTAAGTAAAAATTTTAAATTTGGTTTTAGGCGTAAAGGAAATATTAAGACTTTAAAAAAATTTGAAAAAACGTATAATTTTAAAAATATTATTACTAGACCTTTTAAAAAAAATAATAAAACAATTTCATCGACATTTATAAGAAAAAAAATAAGATCAGGTAAAATAGTTGAGATAAACAGATTATTAAATCGTCGTTGGACCGTTGTCGGAAAAGTGATCAAAGGACAAAAAAGAGGACGTAAAATTGGTTTTCCAACATGTAATTTAAAATTAAATGATTACGTAGTTCCTAAACTCGGAGTTTATGCTGTGAAAATTACAAGTAGGAATTTTAATAAAAACGGCATAGCTAATGTAGGCTATAGACCAACTTTTTATGGGAAAAATTTATTATTAGAAACAAATATCTTTGGAATTAATAAAAATTTATATAATAAAGAGATTAGTGTAAGTTTTAAAAAATTTATAAGACCAGAAAAAAAATTTAGAAATTTGAAATATTTAAAAAAACAAATAAAACTTGATATAAAACAAGCAAAAAAATAATGTCAAAAGATACTTTGCAACTTCCAAAAACATCATTCTCAATGAAAGCTAGTTTGCCGGTTAAAGAGCCAGAAATTTTAAAGACATGGGAAAAAAATAAGATTTTTGAAAAGCTTAGAAAAAAGTCTAAGGGAAAAGAAAAGTTCGTACTTCATGATGGCCCACCTTATGCGAATGGTCATATACATATGGGTACAGCGTTAAATAAAATTTTAAAAGATATGATAACTCGTTTTCATCAAATGAATGGAAGAGATTCTGTTTATGTCCCAGGTTGGGACTGCCACGGGCTCCCAATAGAGTGGAAAATAGAAGAACAATACAAAAAAAAGAAAAAGAATAAAGACGAGGTACCTATTAAAGACTTCAGACAAGAATGCAGAGAATTCGCAAAAAGCTGGATCGATGTACATATAAAAGAGTTTAAGCGACTAGGCGTAGTAGGGGATTTTGAAAATTATTATTCTACAATGAGTTACGAGGCTGAAGCTCAAATAGTGAGAGAGTTAGGTAAATTTCTTTTAGATGGAAGTTTATACCAAGGATTTAAACCAGTTCTTTGGTCTACTGTAGAAAAAACTGCTTTAGCTGATGCTGAAGTTGAGTATTTAGATCACACTTCTAATACAATCTATGTTGCGTTTAAAGTTCAGACGACCGACAAAGACTTTCTTAAGGACACAAGCATTATAATTTGGACCACAACGCCATGGACTATACCGGCAAATAAAGCATTAGCTTTTAATAGTAATATTGAATACTCAGTTTTGGAAATTGAAAATCTTGAACATTTCAAAGATAAGAGAATTGTAGTTGCAAAAAATTTAATTCAATCAATAACTGAAGAGTGTGAAATAAAAGACTTTAAAGAATTAAAGACTTTTAAAGGCTCAGAGTTTAGAGGAACTATATGTACTCATCCATTTGTAAAGATGGGTTTTGATTACAATGTTCCAATGCTGGATGCTCAATTTGTTAATTTGGAACAAGGAACAGGAATTGTTCATTGTGCTCCTAGTCATGGTCCAGATGATTTTAATTTGTGTTTAAAAAATAATATACCATCGCTTTACACGGTTGATAATGCGGGTGTTTATACCAAAGAGGTGCCATATTTTACAAATACACATGTGTTTAAAGCAGACCCGATCGTTATAGAAAAACTTAAAGAGCAAAAAAATTTACTTAAAAATGACAAACTTAATCATAGCTATCCTCATTCTTGGAGATCCAAGGCTCCATTAATATATAGAGCAACACCTCAGTGGTTTATTTCCATGCAAAAAAATAAATTAAGAGATAAAGCAGTTAAAGCTATTAGTGAGACAGTCTTTTACCCAAATAAAGGAAAGGAAAGACTTTTATCAATGATTGAAGGAAGACCAGACTGGTGTGTTTCAAGACAAAGAGTTTGGGGTGTGCCATTACCTATATTCATTAATAAAAAAACGAAAGAACCATTAAGAGATCAAAAAGTTATAGATAGAATTGCCTCTATTTACGAAAAGCAGGGTTCTGATTGTTGGTTCACAGATGATGCAAAAGCCTTTTTAGGAAATGATTATGATGCAAACGATTATGAAAAACTAAATGATATAGTTGAAGTTTGGTTCGATAGTGGCTCGACACATAGTTTTGTCTTAGAGAAGAGAAAAGATTTAAAATGGCCTGCAGATATGTATTTAGAAGGATCTGATCAGCATAGGGGTTGGTTTCACTCATCCTTATTAGAATCATGTGGAACTAGAGGTAAAGCACCTTTTAAAAGTATTCTGTCACATGGTTTCGTTGTGGATGGCAAAGGTATGAAAATGTCAAAATCGATGGGTAACGTTATCTCTCCCGAAGATATCTTAAAGAATTACGGTGCAGACATACTTAGAGTTTGGGCTTCAGCATCGGATTATGCTGAAGATTTAAGAATAGATAAAAATATTTTAATACAGCATGCAGAGTCTTATAGAAAAATTAGAAATACCTTTAGATTTATGCTTGGTAATTTAAAAGATAATTTTGAAAAACAAAACTTTGAAAAAATTAAACTAAATGAATTCGAGGAATTAGAGCAATTTATTTTGCATAAATTATTTTTAATAGATAAATCTGTTGATGAAAATTTAAAAAATTATAATTTTCATAAACTTTATAAGGAATTATTAAACTTTTGTACGCTTGATCTTTCTTCTTTTTATTTTGACATTAGAAAAGATGTTCTTTACTGCGATAGTATAAATTCAAAAAAAAGAAAAAATTGTGTAATTGTTTTAAACATTATTTTAGAAAGCTTATTAAAGTGGTTCGCTCCAATTTTAGTTTTTACTACAGAGGAAATTTATGGCTTACTAAACAAAAGTAATGATGAAAGTATCCATGAAAATCAATTTGTAAAAATTCCACCACATTGGGAAAATGTTAAGCTTAATGAAAAATGGACAGATCTATTTAAAATTAAACAAGAAGCAAATATTGCAATTGAAGAGAAAAGGGCTAACAAAGAAATTGGTTCAAGTTTAGAAGCAGAAATTAAACTTACATTGAAGAAGGAGAAATTTGAACTTCTCGATAAGTTAGATTTAGAAGATTATTTTATAGTTTCAAAAGCAGAGAAAAAATTATCAAATAATGATGAAATCAAGATTGAAGTGAAAAAAGCCCAAGGGAAAAAATGCGAAAGATGTTGGAAAATTTTAGAAAAAAAATGCCAAAGAGAAAGTTGTCCAGTAAAATAGAAATATAATATTTTGATTAATCTTAAAGAAATTCAAAACAAAATCGTTACAAAAAATAATGTTTATTGTTTGATAATTATTTTAATAATTTTTTTTTTAGATAGATATACAAAGATACTTATTTTGGATAAATTTAGTGAGAATACATATTATTTAAATGATTATATTAATTTAGATTTAATTTGGAACATAGGAATTGGCTTTGGTTTTTTAAGCACAACATCTTCAATTATTTATAATTTAATTACAGTATTAATTTTATCAATAATAGTTTTTTTGTTTATCAGTATGATAAAAGCAGAATATTTAGATAAAATAATTTATTCAACTATAATCGGAGGAGCATTGGGAAATTTTTATGATAGAGTAATATTCATGGCAGTACCTGACTTTATAGATCTTCATTATAATAATTTTCATTGGTTTGTTTTTAATGTTGCAGATATATTTATTTCTTTAGGTATAATAGTTTTTATAATAAGAAGTTACATATTAAGTAAATAAAATGAAAAAAATAAACTTTTTAATTGTTACGATATTTTTATTAACCTCTTGTTCCAGTTTAGACGAAGCTGGCAAAGTTCTCAAAAATGAAAAAATAAGAACTACAGATGAGTTCTTGGTTAAAAAACGTGATCCTTTGGTCTTACCTCCAGATTATAAAGAAATTCCAATTCCTGGATCAATTGAAAATTTAAAAAAAAAGGATGATAGTGAAATTAAAAAAATATTAAAAGCAACTAAAGAAGAAAAAATTTCTAACGAAAAAGTGTCCTCAACCGAAAACTCAATAATTGACAAAATACGTAAGTGAAAAAAAATAAGCTGTATTTGAAAAACTATATTTCTAAAAATAATTTTGGGCAAATTAATTTAAATAAACAAAATAGAAAAATTTCAAATATTATATCTGGGCTAAATAAAGACTTAAATAATTCAAGAAAAACAATAAATGTTTTAAGTAAAAATTTTAAATTCAACTTTCAGGTAAAGGATTTAAGTAGGTTTAAAAAATTTAAGAAAATTGCCTTAATAGGTATGGGTGGATCTATTTTAGGTTCTGAAGCTATATATAATTTCTTAAGCAAAAAAATTAAAAAGAAAATTTATTTTTTTAATAACTTGGATAATGAAAAACTTTTGAATTTTAAAAAAGAAATTAAACTTAGAGATGTACTATTTTTAATTATTTCAAAATCTGGAGATACTGTGGAAACATTAACGAACTCATTAATTCTCAATATTCTAAAAAAAAATAAAAAAAATATAATTATAATTACTGAAAAAAAAAATAGTCTCCTATTATCAATAACAAAAAAGTTAAAATTATTTTTTATTGAACATAAACAATCTATTGGAGGAAGATATTCTGTTCTCTCTGAAGTTGGAATGGTCCCAGCTCATTTGATGGGATTAAGCATAAATGCTCTGAGAGCAAATATTTTAGATTTTTTCAGGGGAAATGATAAATTATTCTTACAAAACAGTGCAATCAAGCTTGCGAATATTTTAAAATTAAAAAAAATAAATAATTTAGTATTTATTAACTATTCACCAAACCTTGAAAAATTCCTCTTTTGGTGTCAACAATTAATAGCTGAAAGTTTAGGAAAAAAAGGCAAAGGTTTTCTTCCAATTATTTCAAATGTTCCTAAAGACCACCATAGTCTTTTACAACTTTATCTAGATGGCCCAAAAGATAAACTTTTTTATGTGTTTTCATTGGATGAAAAATCGAAAGATAAAATAAATTTAGGAAAAATCATAAATCATAGAAGCTATTTAAATAAGAAAACACTTAATCAGATAAAATTATCCCAAAAAAAAGCTTTAATTAAAGCCTTCGTAAAAGAAAACATTCCATTTAGAGAATTTAGAATTGGTAAAGTTGATGAAAAAGTTTTGGGTAAATTATTTGCCTATTTTATTATTGAAACAATAGTTGTTGGTAAACTAGTTAATATAAATCCTTTTGACCAGCCGGCAGTAGAACAAGTTAAAGTCTATACAAAAAAGCTTCTCAATTAAAAGACCCGAAAATTATTTTAGATCTTCCATAATTTTTTATAAGGAATATTTTCATAAAACCTTCCAACGGATCTTTAGATTTACTCTCTCGGTGAATTATTATTAGATGTTTTTTATTAAAATATTTTTTCTTTTTTATAATTGATAGATTTTCTATGAAAAATCTATCAGTAAAGGGAGGATCAAAAAAAATTATGTCAAATTTTTCAATTTTTGAATTATTTAGGTAGTTTTCAATTTTATCATTTATTATTTCTGCTTTATTTTGGATTGAAAGATTAACTAAATTTTTTTTTATTATTAACGCCATATCTTTGTTTTGTTCTACAAAAGTTACTGAAAAAGCATCTCTAGAAATACTCTCTAAGCCAAAAGATCCCACACCTGAATATAAATCTAAAATCTTAGAGTTTTTCAATTTTACATCGATCAAATTTGAATGATCTAAAATATTAAAAATATTCTCCCTTACAGAGTCTTTTAGTGGTCTTGTAAAGATATTTTTTTCAAATGTAATAGCCTTACCTTTTAAAGCTCCACTAATTATTCTCATTATTAATAACTTTCCATCCGATGTCTTTTCTATAAAATCCATGTTTCCAATTAATTCTTTTAATTAATTTTTCTATTTTATTGCGTATTGTTAAAAATTTTTTTCCAAAAGCTGTAATATTTAATACTCTACCACCACTAGAATAAATTTTACCATTTTCAGCTTTAGTACCAGCATGATAAATGTATTCATTTTTAGAGACATTTATTTTATTAATATTTTTGATTAATTTATTTTTTTTATAATTTCCAGGGTAACCTTTAGAACATAAGACAACCGTCATACTTTTATCTTTTGTCCATTTAATTTTTGTTTTACTTAACTTATTTAATATAGAATTCTCAATAATTTTTACCAAATCTGTCCTCAATCTAGGTAAAATTACTTGGCATTCAGGATCTCCCATTCTTATATTGTACTCAATTAAAAATGGATTACCATTTTTAATCATTAATCCAACATATAAAAATCCATTAAACGGATTATTTGTTTTTTTTAACGCCTTTAATGTTGGTCTTACTATTCTATTAATTATTTTTTTTTCAATGGATTTATTTATTACTGGTGCGGGCGAGTATGCCCCCATGCCTCCAGTATTTGGACCCTTATCTTTTTCTCTGACGCGCTTATGATCTTGTGCAGTACCAAAAAATTTGTAAGTATTATTGTCCACAATAAGAAAGTAACTTGCTTCTTCCCCCTCTAAGAACTCTTCTAAAATTAATTTTTTTGAAGATTTAAATTTACCATTAAAAATTTGTGTGCTAACTTTTATCACCTGGTCTTTCTTTCTGCATATAGTAACTCCTTTTCCTGCAGCTAGTCCATCAGCTTTTACTACGATAGGTAATTTGCTATTTTTTAAAAATTTAATTACTTGGTGCTTATTTGAACATATTTTGAATTTCGCAGTGGGTATAGAATATCGCTCACAAATTTTTTTCATGAATGCTTTAGACCCCTCTAACTGGGAGGCATATCTATTTGGACCAAAAACTTTAATCTTATTTTTTTTTAAAAAATCTACCAATCCTTTAACTAAAGGTTCCTCAGGACCCACTATTACTAAATCTATTTTATTTGACTTAATTAAGTTTAGGAGTTTTTTGAAGTTTAATATATCTACATTAATATTTGTTGCAAATTCTAAAGTACCAGCATTTCCAGGAAAGCATATTATCTTTTCAGTGCTTTTTGACTCAAAGATTTTTTTGCATATAGCATGCTCTCTACCTCCGCTTCCAATTATACCAATATTCATGATAACATTTATATTATATAATTTATCGATGATAAAAAAAAAGGCTAAACTTCTCTTTAAGAACAACTATTTTGACATACTCGAGGAAGGGGACTATGTTTTATGTGCAGTGTCCGGGAAAGAAATTTTACTTAAAGATTTAAATTATTGGAATGTAGATTTACAAGAAGCGTATTTTTCAGCAAAGGAGGCAAACGAAAAATTTGTGTCTCTTAAAAAATAATTTATGTTATTTCCATCTATTGTGCGTCCATATCCATTGATTAGGATTTTTAGATATCATTGACTCCAAAATCTCATTTAATTTAGAAGAAATATCTAATTTACTTTTATAATCTTTTGGATCTATATGTTTAAAGAATTTGATTTTAAATTTATTGTTATTTGTTCTTTCGATAAAAACGGGGATAATTTTTAGATTAAATTTTTCAGCTAACTGAGCTGGCAAAGTTGTAGTCAACGCACTTTTTCCAAAAAAATTTACATTATCTCCCTCGCTTACTCTTTGATCAATCATCAAAGCAATACTGTAGTCTTGTTTAATATATTCTATTGCTTTTCTTACTCCATTGATGCCTTTTTTAATTTGATTTTTACAAACATATTTTCTTCTTAAAAATTCCATAAAAGGATTCAAAAAAATGTTATTTAATGGGCGATAGATAGTTGCTAACTTAATATTTTTATTTACAATTGTCATTGACATTAATTCAAAATTTGCAAAATGACCGGATACAAAAATAACTGGGTATTTTTTTTTAATAATATCTGATAAATCAGCTTCATCCTCAATTTCAATAGAGTTTTCTTGCTTTTTAATTTTTTTTAAAAAAATATATTCAATAAAGGTTTTTCCATAGTTCTTCCACATATTGGTGATAATTTCATTTTTCTTTTCGACTGAAATATTAGGTAGAAAAATATTTAAATTCTTTTCTATCACTTTCCTAGATCGAAAAAATGGACCTAAAAGAGAAAAAAGACTTGAAAAAAATATTCTACTTAACTTTATACCAAGTACAAAACCAATTAAAAATAAAAAATAAATTACCAAAGCCTGAATAAAATAAAAAATTTTTTTTATCATTACAATTTTTTGAGAAGGTTCAAAAAGTTGTTATAATTTTTAATTTTTAATGAAATCTTTAAAAAGCTATTTTTTTTCAGCTCTAGATCTTTAATTTTATAAAAATCTTTTTCGGTCATTATAATTTTTAGATTTCTCTTTTCAGCCTCTTCCACAATATTTTGAAATTCTTTAGTTGTAAACTGATAATGATCAGGATATACAACTTTTTTTTCTACTATCAATTTATTTTCTTCGAGTATTTTAAAGAAATTTTCTGGATTTCCGATTCCAGCAACTACAAATAATTTTTTATTTTTAAATTCATTTATATTATCAGGAATGTAATCAGAATAAAAAATATCAAGATTTTTATTAATATTTAAAATTTTTTTTTCAAACAGGTCATCTTTTTTACCATTTATCAAAACTACATTTGCATCTCTTAAAGCTCCCAAACTTTCTCTTAGCGGTCCGGCTGGTAAGACAAATCCATTGCCTATAAGTTGATTTTGATTAAAACAAATTATGCTTAAATCTTTTTTAATTTTTCTATCCTGAAACCCATCATCTAAAATTATAATGTCGTAACCAAGTTTTTGAGCTTTTTTAATAGCAGAAACTCTATTTGTATCTAAAATCAAATCATTAAATTTTTCATTTATTAGATTATGTTCATCAACATGACCTTTATAAAATTTTCTAACTATCGCTGGTTTTTTTCCAAGTTTCTTAAGTTCATTGGCTATAAATAATGATGTGGGCGTTTTACCAGTGCCTCCAATATATATATTTCCTACACATATGATGGGCACTTCAAACTTTAAGGATTTAGTAAGTTTATATTTTAAGTATACATAAATTAAAATTAATAGACTAAATGGAATTAAAACTATTGAAAAAAAATTATATTTTTTCTCCCAAAATTTTGGTTTAATAAATTTCATTGGATAAAAATTTATTTATATTACTCATAGTTTTTTTAAATGTTTCATTACCTAATTTACTAATCAAACTATTAATATGATTGTCTTCTTGCACTGGATTTTCAAAATCTTTAACAATGTTCTCACCAAGATCATTAAAGTTTTGAATTTCCTTTGAAACATTATTTGCCTTTAAAAATTTGTAAATATCTTCAAAGTTGTAAACATAAGGACCGTGATATATTTTACAACCAAGTTTAGCAGCTTCGATTGGATTTTGACCTCCGTCATTTTTAAATTTTTTTAGTAAAGATTTTCCAATAAACACACTTTTTGCCATGTTGAAATAATCATGTAAAATACCAAAAGTATTTATAATTATTATTTCTTTTCCTTCAGAGATTGATTGATCTTTATTTAAGACTTCAGTTTTAAGATTAAATTTTTCACATAGCGACTTAATTTTTTTGACTTTATCTATGTGTCTCGGAGCAATGATTGTAATAATATCCTTAATCTTTTCTTTAATCTTTAAGTGAGTTTTAATACAAAAAACTTCTTCTCCGACATGGGTACTCGCAGCTAACCAAAATTTATTTTGCATTAAATAATTTTTATTTAAATTATCATTTCTCTTTGTATTTATATTACTAATAAGTTTTATATTGCCATTAAAAAAAACATTTTTTACATTTAATTGTTCAAGAAAATCTTTTGTTTCCAAATTAGATGTGATGCACATTTTAAAAAAACCAAAAATTTTTTCTGCAGTTTTTGGAAAAATTAACCATTTTTTAAAAGTTTTACCTGTTATTCTCGCGTTAATAAGTGCTATAGGAATATTTTTTAAATTAGCTTCAAAAATTAAATTAGGCCAAATTTCTGAGTCAACTAAAAAAATTGCATTAGGACGCCAAGAGTCTAAAAATTTTTTTATTAAAAAATGAACATCCAAAGGAAAAAACCTATGATGTACATTATTAAAAATTTTTAATTCTTCAAAAGCAACTTTGCTCGAGCTTAAGGTTACAGTAGTAATTAGGAACTCAATATTTTTATTATTTAATTCTTTTATTATTGGTATAATACTTTTTAATTCACCAATACTAGCAGCATGAAACCATATTAAAAATGAATTTTCTTGTCTGTTTACCTTGAAATTGGAAGAGAAAATTTTCTCTTTATAACGAATGGTGTCCTCTTTGTTTGTTAATTTTCTAAAATAAATAACTAAAATAAATAATGGGTACAGAAGAAAAGTTAAAATTCTGTAAATTGTAATCATTATTTTATTTCAATTGTTTTTGATATAATGATTTATATTCATCGCACTCATTAATAAGAAAATCGTGATTACCAACATTAATAATTTTTCCAGACTTTAGCACGAAAATTTTATCTGCATTGTGAATTGTGGAGAGTCTATGAGCAATTACAAGAGTAGTTTTATTTTTAGTAAGATTTTTTATTGCATTTTGGACTATTTCCTCTGAGTCAGCATCTAGAGATGAGGTTGCTTCGTCTAATAAAATAATTGGGGCTTCCTTTAATATAGCTCTAGCGATTGAAATTCTTTGCTTTTGTCCTCCTGAAAGTCTAACACCGTTTTCACCAACTATAGTATCATAACCATTCTGTAATTTATTGACGAATTCTTCAGCGGCCGAAAATTTACATGCTCTTTTAACTTCATCTAAAGAGGCGTTTTTATTAGCATATCTAATATTGTTGATTATTGTATCATCAAATAGAATCACATCTTGACTTACAAGTGATAAATTTTTTCTTAAAGAATGTAGCGAAACCTTTGAAATTTCTTGGCCATCAATTTTAATTATTCCATCTTGCGGCTCATAAAATCTTGGCAATAAATTAATAATAGTACTTTTGCCAGCACCACTATGACCTACAAATGCAACCATAGTATTTCCTTTAATTTCTAAATTTATATTTTTTATTGCTTTCTGATTTGTTGTTTCATATTTAAAACTTACATTTTCAAATTTAATATCTGAATTTTTTATCTTTAATTCTTGATCAAGTTTGTTTTGTTTTACTAGAATTTCTTTATCTAAAACTTTATTTATTCTTTCAAAAGCTGTAGCTCCTTGGTAAACTGACATATTTAATGTTGCCAAAGATCTTACCGGTTGATAGGCAAGCATCATAGCAGCCAGAAAAGAGAAGAAATTATTAATCCCGAGTTCTCCTGATGCGATCAACTTACCTGAAAAAGTTATAAAACCTGCTATCATTATACCAGTTAATATTTCCATAAGTGGAGTAGCTCTTATAATAACACTACCAATTTTTATATTATTTTCTACTAAGTCATCAATTACCTTCCCTGCTTTTTTATTCTCATCTATTTCTTTTTGGTAAATTCTTATCATTTTTGAAGCCTTTAGAATTTCAGCTAGAAAAGATACTAACTTTCCAGAGGACTCACCTGCTTTTGAAGTTGCTTTTCCAATTCTTTTACCGAGAGATTTCGCTAAACCTGCTGCTAAAGGCATCATAATAATCGCAAAACTTGCAAGTTTCCAATTTTGATAAAACATTAAAGAAACCAAAGATATAACTGAAAAAGTATCTTTCATTAAATTTAAGACACCTGAGCTAACGAGTGATTTAACATGTTGAGAATCATACATTATATTAGAAATATATTTTCCCGAATGTCTTCCATCTAATGTTTGAATATCTGAGGTTAAAATATTATTAGCTATTTTTTTTTGTAGTTCACCAGCTACCTCCTCTCCGACTCTAATTAAATTTATTCTAGCAAAATATAATGAGAGACCTTTACTAGAAAAAGCTAAAATAATCAGTAGTGGAATAGACCAAGTAAATAATTTATCTTTTTCTATAAAAATTTTTTTTACTGCCGGATCAAGCAACCATGCTATACCTGAAGTACTTGCTGCAACTATTAATGATAAAATTAAAGCTATAAAAATTCTTTTTAGGTGCTTTTTGACATGCTCTTTGTACAGCCGTTTTAATATTTGTTTTAATTCTTTTATTTCCATTTTAATAATTTAAAGTTAGTAAAGCCCCGAAAAATAACAGACCTGAAAAATTGTTAAATTTGAAAATATTAAGACATAGTTTTGGTTTCATATAATCAAATTTTTTTATTTGATAAATTAATGATAATAAGAATCCAACTAATAAAATAGTAAAAAAATTAAAACCAATTTTTCCTCCAAATAAGAATAAAATTAAACTTGCTGTAATTAAGTATGAGATTGAAACAAACACTTTAATATTTTTTTTAAATTTAATAGAAGTAGATTTTAATCCGATTATTTCATCATCTGACATATCTTGAGCTCCATAAATCGTGTCATAACCCAATGTCCAAAATATGGCTGATATATAAAGGATTATAATTTCAGTGGATATACTATTGTTTATGGCAGTCCATGCCATAATAATTCCCCAGTTAAAGGTGATGCCTAAAAATAGCTGAGGCCAATAAGTTATTCTTTTCATAAATGGGTAGGCAAATGCTAAAATCATTGAGCTCATACCAAGTAAAATTGTTAAAAAATTAAAATTGATCAAAACTAAAAAAGCAAGAAAACATAGTAATAAAACGTAAACAAAAGAATGTATTACAGAAATTTTACCAGAAGCTATTGGACGTTTTTTTGTTCTTTTAACTCTCTTATCATAATCTTTATCTACAATATCATTAAAAATACATCCAGCACTTCTCATTAAAACAGAACCTAGAAAAAATAAGATTAAATAATTAAGAAATAGATTTAAATTTTGGTCGATCGAATTTGCGTAAGCCAATCCCCAAGAACAAGGCCAAAATAAAAGCATAAATCCAATTGGTTTATTTAACCTTGTTAACTCTATTAATATTTTTAAATGTGACATGAAATATTACTTGTAAATATCAAACAGTAACTTCATAATCAATTTGATTCGAAATGGATATAGATTACACAGTTGCAGCATTGATGTTTCCCGCTATTCCTTTAATGATGACGATGTATAGCAACAGGTTTCATACATTAAGTGCCCTAATTAGAAAGATTCATGACCAGTATACCTTTGAAAAAAAAGTTCCTCCAGAATGGGAAAATCAACTTCATGTTCTTAACAAAAGAACAAACTATCTAAAATTTGTCATGGGATTTTCAGCTTTTGGTTTTTTATTTAATATGCTTACAGTCTTACTTTTATATTTAGATTTAGTTTTCTATGCAAGATTGAGTTTTGCTTCGTGTTGTATTTGTATGATTTTTTCTATTTTCTTATTTTTACAAGAAATAAGGCTTTCGAATGAAGCTTTAAAATTTCACCTAAGTGACATGGACTCTATGAGGAGAGATTATTGAACTATTTTTCTAAAAGACTTTTTTTATATAGTGAAATTCCTTGTCTCACCTTATGATTGTAAGATTCCTTAAATGTTTCTAATTGCCAACCTTTCATTCTAGAGGTTATCTCGTCTATATTTTTTATTTTCCATTCAATGTCAATCTTCTCATCCTTCCAAAGTTTTTTTTCCTCTTCTGTTCTAGCACAACCATAGCAATATCCTGTAACAGGATCAGTCTTACAAATACTAATGCAAGGAGATATTATTTTCTTTTCCATTATGGAATTAATATAGCTGGGCCTGTAAGTTTTCTAGCTTCTAAATCTGCATGAGCCTTTTTTGCATCTATTAAACTATACTCTCTTGAAATCTTAATTTTAATTTTTCCATATTTTACTTTTTCAAATACAGCATCTGCACCAGCTTGAAGCTCTTTTCTATTTGTAAAATACTGCCCAATTGATGGACGTGTTAAGTAAAGACCTTTAGGTTGAATGTCTTTTGGAACATTTACAGGATCAAGAGGACCTGATGCATTTCCGAAGCTTACCATCATGCCTCTTGTTTTAAGACATGCTAATGACCCATGGAAAGTATTTTTTCCAACACCATCAAATACAGCTGGAACACCCTCGTTGTTAGTAATCTCCATTACTTTTTTTGAAAAATCATCTTTTGTATAGTTAATCACATGAGCATAACCATTTTCTTCAGCAATTTTAATTTTTTCATCTGAGCCTACTGTTCCTATTACTTTTGCGCCAATGCTATTAGCCCACTGTGCAAATATTTGTCCAACACCTCCTGCAGCAGCATGAAATAAAACAGTTTCACCAGCTTTAAGATTGTAAGTTTTACAAAGTAAATAATTAGTAGTTAAACCCTTAGTCATTAAGGTTGCAGCTTGTTTATGAGATATACCCTCCGG
>CACIWE010000006.1 GCA_902590285.1 uncultured Pelagibacteraceae bacterium
TACCAACCCCATTCATAGTTTGAACTACATCCTTGAAGTAAAAATAGAATAGAAATTATTTTTAAAAATTTCACTAATTGACTATATTTATAAATGAGATGTATTGAAACTTAAATTATAAGCTTTTAAGATCGTATTTTGCTAATAAAGTTTTAAAAAATCCAGATGATTGTTTTTTCTTAATCCAATTGCTGACGTAATCATTCCATACCTTGTCACCCTTTGGAACCATCATTGCTAAAAATGCTGGATTTTTTCCTCCATCAGGAACTATGGCTAATTGAGGATATTTAATAACTAATTTATTTGCTTCTGTTGAGCTTGTAATATTTCCATCAGCTCTTCCTGCTAAAACTTCTTGAAAGTCTCTTGCAGGAGCTTCAACTGACTGAAGTTTTGATTTTGGAAAAAATTCTTTAGCTTTTTCCTCTTGAGATGTACCTAACGTTGTAGCTATAGTTACACTTTTATTATTTAGAGACTCCCAAGTCGAAAACTTTTTTAAATTCTTTTTTAAAACAAGTGGAACAGTTGCATACTTGTAATAGGTAGCAGTAAAACCAGCTACCTCAGCTCTTTTTGGTGTTTTAGTTACACTAGTCGATATATCGTATCTATCAGCTGTTATCCCTGCAACAATGGTTTTCCACTCAGCAGGTACAAATTTTACTTTTACTCCTAAATCTTTAGCTAGTTCATTCATCACATCAATATCAAATCCTTTATATTTGTTTGTTTTTGGATCTTTCATTGACATTGGATCCCAGTCTCCTGTTGTACCAACTCTTAATTCACCGCTTTTTTTGATTGAGTCTAATTTAGATGCAGCTTGAGCACCTGTTGTTATAAGTAGTACTAATAATATTGAAAATATTTTTTTTATCACATTCTGTTAATATCTAATCTCTCTCTTTTTATCGATTTGCAATTTGACCCACTTTATCAATTTAAATCAAAAGGGTTGACTGGAGGATAGTTTATCAGCTATAAAGAACAAAACAAGAACATTTATGAAGCTAACAATACCATTTTATTTGCATAAAGTAGGAGCCGGTTTTCCTTCACCAGCCACAGATTACATCGAAGATGATATAGATTTAAATTCACACTTAATAACAAATGCACCGGCCACTTTTATTATAAGAGTCCAAGGAAAATCTATGACCAACGTTGGTATATACGATGGAGATTTATTAATAGTAGATAAAAGCTTAAACCCAAAAAATTTTTCCACGGTAATAGCAAATGTTAATGAAGAACTTGTAGTAAAAACTTTAATCAAGAGCAAAGAAACTAATTATCTGACATCTGGGTCTAAAAATACATCAGATAGAATTAATTTAACAGATAATCCAGAAATTATAATTTGGGGAGTAGTGACATATGTCATTCATAAACAATAGTAAGAAAAAAATTGCTCTTGTTGATTGCAATTCTTTCTACGTTTCATGCGAAAGATTATTTAATCCGAAAATAAGAAACGTGCCCGTTGTTGTACTGTCAAATAATGATGGCTGTGTAATATCAAGATCAACAGAAGCCAAAGCATTAGGAATTAAGATGGGAGAACCATATTTTAAAGTTAAAGAATTAGTTAAAAAAAACAATGTTCAAATATTTTCTTCTAACTATTCATTATACGGTGATCTATCTAGGAGGGTAATGAGAGTATTAAAAGGATTTTCAGATAAAATAGAAATTTATTCAATAGATGAAGCATTTATAGATTTATCACACATAAAAGATGAAATGACCGAAGAATATGGGAAAAAAATTAGAGAAAGAGTTCTTAAATGGACTGGAATTCCAACAAGTGTTGGTATTTCGTGTACAAAAACTTTAAGCAAAGTTGCAAATCATGTAGCTAAAAAAAATAAAGCTGGCGTAATATTTTTAAAAAAAGATATCGATGAAATATTAAAAAAATTTAAAATTTCAGATGTATGGGGAGTAGGTCGACAACTATCAAAACTATACATTAAAAATGGAATAGATAATGCATATAAATTAAAAAATATATCAAACACCTGGGTAAAAAAAAGTACAAATGTATTAGGCGCTAAAACAGTAATGGAGTTGAGAGGAATACCTTGCATCGATTTAGAAACAGAGGAAACAAAAAGAAAAAGTTGTTGCGTATCAAGATCTTTTGGAAAAAAAGTTGAAAGCCTAGACAAACTAAAAGAATCTATAACAACGCATTGCTTGAATGCGGCTGAAAAAATTAGAACAGATAAACAAACCACAAGAGCGGTGACAGTATTTATTAGAACAAGTCCTTTTGATAAAAACAGAAAGTATTATTCAAACTCTATAACAATCGAGCTACCAGTAGATACTAATAATAGCTTAGAGCTAGTAAAAACTGCTATAAATGGATTAAATAAAATTTATAAATATGGATATTTTTATCAAAAGGCTGGAATTATTTTATCAAAATTAAAAAATTCATCAGAAAAAGAATTAAACTTGCTGGCACCCATTTTAGAAAATAAATCAAAAACATTAATGAAAGCAATAGATTTTACTAATGCAAAATATGGACGTAACGCAATCAGTATAGCTCAAGCAGGAATAAATAATGATTGGAAAATGCGTAGAGAACATTCATCAAAAATAGATACAGCATCATTTGACTCACTACCTAAGATAAGTATATAAAGTAAGCACGGGGTGTCTAGAAGACTGAGATTAAACCCGACGAACCTGACCGGTAATTCAGTGAGGGAAATATGGAAACAATATATTTATCAATACAATCATCATTAACAGTAACTGTTATAGTTGGCCTTTTTTTTATCGGAATAGGATATATAAACTCAAAAAAAACTATCGATAACAGAAAATATATAATTGGAAATAGGGACGAAAATACATTTTCACTAACAACAAGTTTAGCCGCATCCGCTTTGGGAGCATGGATACTATTTGGTCCAGCCTCAGCTGCTACATGGGGAGGTTTTGGAGCAGTAATAGGATATGCATTAGGTGCGGCGACTCCAATGCTATTATTATATAATTTTGGACCTAAAATTAGAAAAGAGTTTCCAAGAGGACTTTCCTTAACAGAATTTATTAAAACACGTTTTGGCATAGGAATACTGAAACTAAGCTTATTTTTAATATTGTTTTATCTAGTTATTTTTTTGATAGCTGAAGTTACCGCAATAGCTTTTCTATTAAACTTTATATCTAAAACTCCATTATGGATTACAGCAGGAATAACCTTAATAATATGTTTACTTTATATTTTAAGAGGAGGGTTAAAGCTTTCAATAATAACTGACAAGTATCAATTTATTATAATTGCAGTTCTGATATTTGCTTCTGTGATATTAATTCTAGGAAACTTAGAAATAAATAGTTTCAAACTAATACAAAAAAATTCACCAAATCTTATAAATGGTAAATATTTACCTAATTATACAGCCGGTCTTACTTTTTTTATAGCAGTAGCTGCAACAAATTTATTTCATCAAGGAAACTGGCAAAGAGTATTTGCTGCTAAAAATAATTTAATATTAAAGAAAAGTTTAATTTATTCATCATTAATAACATTCTTGATAGTTTTATGGATGGGGTATACAGGACTTATTTCTTTTTCTCTGAATTCAAAAATAATACCAGATTTAGCTTTTTTTGAGTTAATATTATCTAACAACTATTTGTTAATTATATCAATTTTAATTTTAGCCTTGGCTTTAACATTAAGTACAATAGATACTTTAATAAACGCTATATCAAGTATTCTTATCGTAAATGGAAATCAAATTAGCAAATCATTTTTTGGGAGTTCTTTAAAAAACAAAACAAATTATGTAATTTTGATAATATGTATTTTAGTTTTTATTTTAGCATCAAAGGGATTTAGCATTTTATATTTATTTTTATTAGCTGACTTGTTTTGTTGTGCAGCAGTAGTTACAATATTTTATGGTTTTTTTAATAAGAAAATTAATTCCCGATTGTCATATTTATCTATTTTAAGTGCGTTAATTTTAGGAATATTATTTTTTCCAAGCATAGATTTTAGATCAAGTATATTAGTAGGAAATTTATTACCAATAGAATTATTTAGTTCAGTTATTACCACTAATTTACTTTTTATTTCTTTTGGAGTAGCAATAATCACTCAACTTTTTTGCATAATATTTTATTCTTTACGAAGTTCGTTTAAATAAATTATTACAGCTAACCAAATAAAAATAAACGCTATTAATTCATCTAAAATTAAAGGTTCATTAAAATAATATAATCCTAAGAAAAATTGTGCAGTTGGTGTTAGAAAAAATATCATACTTGCTGGTCCAATACCTATCAATTCAAATCCCTTTGTGTACCAAAAAAGAGGTATAAGAGTCATTAAACCTGCCCAAAATAGATAAAAGGAAAGTAATGGTTCATTAGTAGAAAAAATATTTAAATTATTATTTATAAGAAAAATAAAAAGAGTAATTGCAATAGGCGTTAGTAATAACGTTTCTATAAGCAAACCAATATCTGAAGAAACTTTTACTTTCTTTCTAATTAAACCATATAAACTAAATGTAAGAGCTACTGTGATTCCAATCCAAGGCACCTCACCAAGTTTTATGAGAAAATAAATCAATGCTATTATAACTAAAATGACTGAAATAATTTTATTTCGATTATACTTTTCTTTTAAAAAAATTATCCCAAGAAATACACTTAAGATTGGAAAAATATAATATCCGAGAGCAGAGTCTAGGAGATTATTTGTACTTACTGCATAAAGCCATGTAAACCAATTTATTGAAACAAGTAGACCTGTTAAAAATAAGATGAAAATGTTTATTCTATATTTTATTATTTTTTTAAATTCGCTCCATTTTGTGTAATAGGACGTAGTAATAACTAACAATAACGCTGTCCAAATTGTTCTGTGAATAGTTAATTCTAAAGGAGACGCGTAAGAGACAAATTTAAAGTAAACGACACCAATTATGCCCCACCAAAGAGAGGCTCCTACCGTGAAAGAAATTCCTTTAAATATATTTTTCTTCATTTGACCATTTTTTTGATTGATTTATAAGGTAATTAATTAATAATTAGAACTAAATTAGCTTAGCAAAGGAAGAGTGGGTGAGCGGTTTAAACCAGTTGGTTGCTAACTAACCGTACGAGTAACATCGTACCGAGAGTTCGAATCTCTCCTCTTCCGCCACAAAAGTTAATTAAAGTAACTGTCTATTTTTACTGGTTCTTTACTCAGAATATATTTGTAGACATTAATATTTTCTAAAACTCTTTGTACGTAATTTCTTGTTTCTTCAAATCTAATCTGCTCAATCCAGTTAATATAAGAAAGTTGTCCCTTTGATGGATCTCCATTAACTCTTCTCCATGTTTTAACTCTATTGGGTCCCGCATTGTATGCAGCAATAGCAAATGGATAAATACCATTATAATCTTCAATCAAAGAATTAAAATAATATGATCCTAATTTAATATTGTACTCAGGATCACGTGTTAAACCACTTATACTATATGGAAGTTTTGCTTGTTTAGCTACAATCTTAGCTGTGTATTTCATTAACTGCATCATTCCTCTTGCCCCAGCCCAACTATTAGCACTTTTATCAAATTCACTTTCCTGTCTAATGATAGCCAAAATAACTTCTGAGTTAGGCATAGTTTTATTATTTATCACTTTTGGTGTAGCAATAATTGGGTAGTTATATTTATTATAAAATCTTTTTTCATAGGATGCTTTTTTTGAAATTTGTATTGCGAAATCATATCTTTCTAAACTAGTAGCTAAATCAGCTGCCAAAACTTCGCTACCCATATCAATATTTAAATCAGCTAAATGCTTAAAAATATCTTTTCCTAATTGTGTAGCATTGAGTTCTTTCAATAAAATTAAATGCCTAATTAATTTATTTTTTTTAAATTCTTTTTCATATTCTTTATCAAAAAAACTTTGGTCTTCAAGCTCAAAATTTCCTCCAGGATTTATTTTATTAAATGCAAGCTGACCATAATACGTCATTGGAAATTTAGATGCTTCAGTATAAAATTGATTTGATAATTCTGTTTCATTAAGTAATTCATACGAAGCACCTAACCAATAGGCCCCCCTAGCTAAACTAATTGGATAACCAACATTATTATAAAAATTTTGAAAATGGTTAATAGCATACTCAGGTGAATTTAAAAAAGTTAAAGCTATCCATCCGGATAACCATTCTGCTTCAGCAAAAGAGGGACCCGCAGATAACGCATGCTCACTTGAAATTTTATATGCAGTTTTATATCTTTTTTTATAAATTAAACTCCTGACTACACTCTCTCTTTGATCCCACCATTTATCTGGGCGGACCATTTGACTCTCAGTTTTTAATGAGTTTCGGTATAAAATTTCTAATGATCCATCTAGTCTCCCTCTTCGATTTCTCCATCGAAGTCTATCAAATTCTAAACCTGGATCTTCTTTTAAATATTGTGGTACTTTAGAAATAGCATTATCAACACCGTAAGAATTACTCATTAATATTTGTCTAGCATTATATAGAGCTCTTTGATCTTTCGGTAAATATTTTAACATTCGCTTAAGATCCCAATATTTTTTTTCCCAAGCTAAATAATCAGCTCTTTTTATGTGATCATCAGAGTCAATAAATTTTTTAAATTTTGCCCTGTAATATCCTAAATCATTTTTTCTTATAGTAGCCGTAATCCAGCCTTCCTTTATTAATTCTTTTACTTTTTCAGTTCTACCCTGTTCAAGATAAGCTTCTGCTAATTTTATTTTTCCTAAACCACTAAGTGGAGGATATTTTTCAAACCAATTAATAACAGAGGTTGGCGAGTTATTTCGTAAATAAATTTTTTCTTCAGCTAAATATCTAATTCTGTTAATCCTTGGGTAATCTTCATTTTGTTCAATAAATTTTTTGTATTCAGCAAAAGTCGCACCATTTCTAGTTGTTTTAAGATACATCCAATTAATCAAATTTCTGAATTCTTTATCCTTTACCTTTGCCGCACTTTTTAATGCGCTATTCCATTTTTTATCTTTAATGAATTGAATAGTTTCTTTTGCTCTATCAAAATCTTTTTGTTTTAAAATTGATGATTTTTCAGCTGTCTCAGTTTTTGATTTGTAAATTGATGGTTTTTTCTGTGGTAATATAAAAGAACTACTCTTTTTAATTGACTCAATTTTTTTTACCTCATTTTTTTCATCAGGATCAGGCTTCTTATCTTTAACAACTATTTCCTTTTTTTGGATAATTTCTTTTTTTTGATCTTTTTCTTGATTAATTATAGGTTTTTTTTGAGGCAAGTTACTTGAAAAGCTTTCTCCTTGGTTTTTATTAATTTTTTTAAATATCGATGGTTTTTCTTTTGGAAATAGGAATTGTGTATCCGAATAACTATGACCTTTAGTTAAAATAAATATTATTATTACTAGACTAATTAATTTATTGGTCATAAGTTAAGACTTATTTATCTTATTTTGTTTTATGCTTAAAGGATCAATTGTTGCTTTAATTACCCCCTTTGATGGCGATAGCCTAAGCGAGGATGCTTATGTTAAATTGATTAATTATCATTTAGAAAGTGGCACAAATGGAGTTGTACCAGGGGGAACTACTGGTGAGTCTCCCACATTATCTCATAATGAGCATAAAAGAATAATCGAAATAGCAGTAAAGGAATGTAAAGGAAAAATTCCTGTAATAGCTGGCACAGGATCTAATTCTACAGATGAGGCAATTGAGCTATCTAAGTTTGCAGAAAAAGCAGGATCTGATGCATTACTTGTTGTAACTCCATATTACAACAAACCAACTCAAGAGGGACTTTACCAGCATTATAAAAAAATAAACGATAACGTTGGAATACCAATTATTATTTATAATATTCCTTCAAGATCAGTTATCGATATGAGAGTAGATACTATGGCTAAACTTTATGAATTAAAAAATATTAAAGGTGTAAAGGACGCGACAGGTGATTTAGACAGAGTTGATCAGCAATTAAAATCAATGGGAAAAGAATTTATACAACTTACTGGTAATGATGATAATGCTTTAGAATTTAATAAAAGAGGTGGAGTAGGAGCGATTGGAGTAACAGCAAACGTAGCTGCAAAACTCTCTGCCGATTTTCAAAAAGCATGTAAAGAAGATATAAGTAATGCATCTGAATTAGATAAATTATTGCAACCTTTGCATACATCTTTGTTTATTGAGAGCAATCCATCGCCAGTAAAATATGCTGCTTCACTTCTAGGGATGTGTAAACCAACAGTTAGGTTACCTTTAGTCGAAGTAAGAGAAGAAACAAAAAAAAAAGTATCAGAAGCTCTTAAAGTAGCAAAGTTACTTTAATGAAACAAAAAATAGTACCTGGTCAAAAAATTATTTGCCTTAATCGTAAAGCGAGTTTTAATTATTTTTTTTTAGAATTGTTAGAAGCTGGAATAGTTTTAAAAGGATCAGAAGTCAAATCTTTAAGAGATGGAAAAGGTAGTATAGCCGACTCTTATGCTGTAGATAATAATGGTGAATTATATTTAATTAATTCACATATTCCTTTATATCGTCAATCTTCATACAACAATCACAATCCAAAAGGAGATAGAAAACTATTATTAAATAGAAAAGAAATAAATAAACTTATTGGTAGAATTAATCAAGATGGACTTACCTTAATTCCTACAAAATTATATTTTCTCAAAGGAAAAGCTAAAGTTGAAATTGCTGTGGCTAAAGGAAAAAAATTATATGATAAGAGACAAGTTAAAAAAACAAGAGATTGGAATAGAGAAAAGGCAAGATTATTAAGTAAAAATAATAAATGATACATTTAAACATTGGATCAAATTTAAATTCAATACATGGATCTAGATTTAATAATATAAACATAGCTATAAATCTTTTGATAGAGTCAAAAATTAAGATTAATAAAATTTCAAATTTTTATGAAACACCATCATACCCTAATCAAAGTTTCCCAAATTTTTTAAATGTTGGATTGATTATAAATTATAAAAATGATTATTTTGATTTGTTTAAAAAAATAAAACTTATTGAAAAAAAACTAGGAAGAATCAAAGCAAAAAAGAATGATCCTAGAATAATAGACATCGATATAATTGATTTTAAAAATGAGATAAAAAACACAAAGGAATTAATTTTACCACATCCAAAATGTCATTTAAGAAACTTTGTTTTATACCCAATTCTACAAATAGATCCCAATTGGGTTCATCCTATTTTAAAGAAAAATACGCAGTATTTGATTAATAATTTAAGCCAAAAATCGAGGATTGAGATTACAAGATTGCAGAAAAATGTTAATATTAAAATATGATAAATAATAATGAATTAATTGACCAAATTAAATCTTATAATAGGTTTTTAAATTCTGAGTCTTTAAATAAAGCTTATAATTTTGCTCTTGAAGCTCATCAAAATCAAAAAAGAGATGAAGGTGTTCCGTATATCATTCATCCAGTAGCAGTTGCAAAAATTTTAACAGAGTTAAAACTTGATAGTGCAACTATAACCACAGGATTATTACATGATACAATAGAGGATACTAATGTCACTTACGAAACTGTTAAAAAAGAATTTGGTGAGGAAGTAGCAAATTTAGTAGAAGGTGTAACGAAAATTTCAGCCTTAGAGGATAAAGCTTCAAGTGACTCAAAAGCTGAAAATTTTAGAAAACTAATTTTAGCAACTTCAAAAGATATTAGAGTCTTATTAGTAAAATTAGCTGACAGATTGCATAACATGAGAACTATTCATTTTGTAAAAGATAAAGATAAAATAATAAGAAAGGCTAAGGAAACAATGGAAATTTATGCACCTTTAGCTGATAGAATGGGAATGAATCGAATAAGAGATGAACTGGAGGACTTATCTTTTTCCGTTTTAAATAAGCCTGCAAGAGATTTAATTTTAGAGAGATTAAATTTTATTAAAAATAATACGGATGATACTTTTAAAGTTATATCTCATGAGTTGATTGAAATATTAAAAAATAATGGTATCAAAGCCACTATCACGGGGCGGGAAAAAACTCCGTTTTCAATTTGGCGCAAAATTCAAAATAAGAAAATCTCTTTAGAACAATTAACAGATATAATTGGATTTAGGGTAATCGTTGGTAACATTGAAGATTGCTACAAAACTTTAGGAATTTTTCATAGTAGGTTTGCAACAATACCTGGTAAATTTAAAGATTACATTTCAACTCCAAAAATAAATAAATATAAATCAATACATACAGCGGTTATAGGTCCAAAAAAAAACAGGATTGAAATACAAATTAGAACTCATGAAATGCATGAATTTGCTCAACGAGGTATAGCATCTCATTGGAAATATAAATCCTCCGAAAAATTTTCAGAGTTATCGTGGAAAGAATATGATTGGTTAAGAGATTTAGTTGAAATAATTGAGGCAGGAACTAGTCCAGAACATTACTATGAGTTCACTAAATTACAAATGTTTCAAGAAAATGTTTTTTGTTTTACGCCCAAAGGCGCTGTGATAAAGCTACCAAAAAAAGCAACACCAATTGATTTCGCTTATGCAGTTCATACAAAAATAGGAAACAGTGCAATAGGCTGCACAGTGAATGGAAGTCATGCTACCCTTCAAACAATATTAAAAAATGGAGATTTAGTAAATATTGAAACATCAAAAAATGCATCTCCTTCATTGCATTGGCTTTCATCATCAGCTACAGGTAAAGCTCGTTCAGCAATACGTAGATATTGGCAAGATAAATCATCAGAAAACTTAAAAACTGAAGAAAAAAATTACTCTAGTACTATTGAAGTTGATTTGCCTCATAAGCCCGGAGTTTTGGGGCATATCACCTCGCTTATAGGCCTAAATAAAGGTAATATTGTTAATTTAGAAATTATTAAAAGAAAAAAGGAATATTTTACTTTCTCATTTGATCTGCAAATTAAAGATTTGAAAAATTTTACAAACTTGATAAGTCAAATAAAGCAAAGTAATTTAAGATTTAAAATAATTCGACACAAACAGAAAAAAAATGCTTTCATTAAAAGAATCTTTGAAAATTTTAAGAGAAACTAACGCTTTAATTGAAGGTCATTTTATACTTTCTTCAGGTTTACACAGTCCAAAATATGTTCAATGTGCTCAATTGATGAGCAAACCTAATCAAGCGATAAAAATATGTGAGTCTCTAGCGGAAAAGATTGTAGCTGACTTTAAGGATTTTGATTTAATTTTGTCCCCTGCTATGGGTGGTATTATTATAGGTTACGAACTAGGAAAAATTTTAAATAAACAAACTATATTTTCTGAGAGAGTAAATGGAGAATTTAAACTTAGAAGAGATTTTCAAATTAGAAAGGGCACAAATGTTCTTATTGTTGAAGATGTTATTACGACTGGTAAGTCAAGTTTGGAGTGCACAAAATTAGTAAAAGATAATAAAGCAAACATAATTGGTTATGCATGTATTATAGATAGATCAAATGGCAAATCAGAAATTAATGATAAAATTATTTCTCAAGTAGAACTTGATATTCCTACCTATAAAAAAGATAATTTACCCAAAGAATTATTATCTATAGAAGCAGTAAAACCTGGAAGTAGAAATCTTTAATGAAAAGAATCAGGCTAGGTGTAAACATAGATCACGTTGCAACTGTAAGAAACGCAAGAGGGGAAACTTATCCTAGTCCTTTAAGAGCAGCATTGTTAGCCGAAAAAAATGGAGCTGATTCTGTTACTATCCATTTAAGAGAAGATAGAAGACACATCAATGAATTAGATTTAAATAAAATTATAAAAAAATTAAAAATTCCACTTAATCTTGAAATAGCAGCAACTAAAGAAATGTTAAAAATAGCATCTAGAAGTAAACCACCTTTTTTATGTATTGTTCCGGAAAAAAGAAAAGAAATAACTACAGAAGGTGGACTAAATTTAAATCATAATAAAAATTTTTTAAAATTATTAATAAAAAGATTAAAAAAAAGAAATTCACGCATAAGTCTTTTTATTGAACCAAGTTTAAAAGATTTAGAAAAAGCAAAAAGATTAAATGCTGATTGTGTGGAAATACATACAGGCAAACTTTGTAATCTTATAAATAAAAAGAAAAATTATATGAAAGAACTTAAAAAAATTCAAAAAGCTGTAAAAAAAGGGAAAGAATTAGGCTTAGAAGTTCATGCTGGTCATGGTTTAACATACAGTTCAGCTAAAATATTATCCAGAATAAAAGGAATACAAGAATTTAACATTGGTCACTTTCTAATTGGTGAGTCAATATTTGAAGGTATGCCGTCGATTATTAAAAAATTTAAAAAAATTTTGAAATCATGAATATTTTTGGTATCGGTACCGATATTGTGAGTGTCGACAGAATAAAAAATTCCTTAAAAAATAAAAAACTTATTAGCCGTATTTTTAATGAAAAAGAAATTTCAAAATGTAAAAAAAACAATAATAGTGCTAATTGTTATGCTAAAAGATTTGCAGCCAAAGAAGCTTTTTCAAAAGCACTAGGAACAGGAATATCTAATGGTATAAATTTTAATGAGATTGTTGTTTTAAATAAAAAATCAGGGAAACCATACATAAGTATCATTGGTCAAACTAAGAAAATACTTAAAAAAAAATTTAAAAGAAAAAAATCTAAAATTTCATTATCTTTATCAGATGAAAAAAAATATGCAGTTGCATTTGTAACTATATCATTATGAAAAAAAATAAAATTTTTTACATAGTTTATGATAACGCCAAAACATTAATAGGAGCATTAATAATAGCAATTCTAATTAGATCACTTCTTTTTCAACCCTTTTATATTCCTTCCTCATCTATGGAACCTACTTTATTGGTTGGAGATCGTATATTTGTATCAAAATATTCATATGGTTATAGCAAACATTCGTTTCCATTTAGCCCTGATATTACTAATGAGCGCTTTTTTTCTAAATCTCCTAAAAGGGGTGATTTAGTAGTTTTTAAAACTCCTGCCGATAATAGAACAGATTATATTAAAAGATTAATAGGTATGCCTGGAGATACAATTCAGTTTGTTGAAGGATCAATTTTATTAAATAATAAAAAAATTTTACGAAAAAAAACCAAAAATAAAAATATAATAAGATGTGGTAATTTTTTACTAGAAACCAATATTTTCATTGAAACTTTACCTAATGGAATAAAGTATACAGTTGCTTATAAAAAAAAAGGCTCACTTCAAAACACTAAAATCTTCAAAGTTCCAGCTAATCATTATTTTTTACTTGGTGATAATCGAGATTGCTCAAAAGATAGCAGATATCTTGACAGCGTTGGATATGTTAATAATTTAAATTTAGTAGGAAAAGCAAAGTTAATATTTTTTTCGAATGATACTAATATAAGCAGTTTATTAAAAATTTGGAATTTTAATAAATCATTTAGATACGAAAGACTATTTCAAGGATTATAATGGAAAAAAAGATTAAAGAGATTGAAAAAATATTAAAATATAGCTTTAAAAAAATATCGTTACTAGAAACAGCCCTTACACATAAAAGCTTTGACAATAATACTAATAATGAAAAATTAGAGTTTTTAGGAGACAGAGTCTTAGGTTTAGTAATATCAGAAAAACTATTAAATAAATTTCCAAATGAAAAAGAAGGTATAATTGATAAAAAATTTGCTAATTTAGTAAATAAAAAAACCTGTTTATTAGTTGCAAGAAAAATTAATTTAAAAAAGTTTATTTTGCTTGGTTCCTCTCACAAAAAACTTGAAAGATCAGCAGATAAGATCACTAGCGATTGTTTGGAGGCTATTGTAGGAGCAATATATTTAGATGGAGGTCTAAAGGCTGTTGAAAAATTTATTCTTAATTTTTGGGAAGAATTTCTTCTTAAATCTACAATTACTTTAATAGACTCTAAAACAAAACTTCAAGAATTTAGTTTAAAAAAATTTAAGGAATTACCAAAATATGTTTTTTTTAAAAAGACCGGACCTCAACATAGACCATTATTTAAAACAGAAGTACAGATACCTAATTCAAAAAAAATTATTGGCATTGGATCATCAAAAAAAAATGCTCAGCAAAATGCTGCTGCTAAACTTTTAAAAATTTTAAATATATGATTTGGGAAGACGAATGTTATCTATTGTCTAAAAGAAAATTTAGAGAAAATGCAAATATCATTAATATTTTTACTCAAAAAAAAGGCAAGCTAGACGGTATAGTTTATGGTGGGACTTCTAGGAAGGTAAGAAACTATTTGCAAATTTCTAACAAATTGTTTGTTTCACATACATCAAAAAATGATAATAAAATTGGCTATTTTAAAACAGAGCTAATCAAACCGATTTCTCCTTTGTATTTTAATGACAAAGAAAGAACATCAGCATTAATTTCTATTTGTTCATTACTAAATGTTTTATTACCTGACTCTCAACCTAATAAAAAAATTTATGAGTCTTTTGAAAAATTAATAAACTCCATAAATTTAGAAAATTGGATTTTTTTGTATATTTTTTTTGAAATTAATCTTATCAAAGATTTAGGTTATGATACAAATTTAGGTGAACATTTGAATAAAATTAGGGTTGAAAAAGATTATCTTAAAATCAAAATTGATGGATATATTTATGAAATTCCAAATTATTTAATACAAAAAAAAATACCAGAAAGATTTACAAATTTACTTATCCGTAAATCACTCTATTTTTCCAGACAAGTAATGTTAAATAAATTTTTTATTCCAAATAATTTACTATTTCCTAAATCTCGTGTAATTCTTGAAAATTATTTTAATTAAAATTGAATTTTTTTAGCTATATCTAAAGCAAAATAAGAGACAATTGCTGATGCACCGGCTCTTTTAAAACACATTAGACTCTCAATAATTGCTTCTTCATTTATCAATTTATTATTAATTCCACTTTTTATTAAACTATATTCACCCGAAACTTGATAAGCTAAAACTGGAATTTTAAAATTTCTTTTTATTTTTTGGATGATATCTAAATAGGGTAATCCAGGTTTAACCATAACCATATCAGCACCTTCTTTAATATCTAAAGCAACCTCTCTCAAAGACTCATTGCTATTAGCGAAGTCCATTTGGTAATTTTTTTTATCACTTTTTAAAGATTTTCTTGAACCAACGGCATCTCTGAAGGGACCATAGAAATTAGATGCATATTTAACTGCATAAGAGAGAATTTGCACATCGTGATATTTATTTTTATCAAGATACTTCCTAATTTTTCCAACTCTTCCATCCATCATGTCTGAGGGTGCTATTACATCACAACCCATTTGAGCTTGTAATAAAGATTGTTTTACTAGTACGTTAATAGTTTTATCGTTAATTACATATTTATTTTTTAACAAACCATCATGACCATGAATTGTGTAAGGATCTAAAGCAACATCTGCCATTACACCTATATTATTCTTAAATCTTTTTTTAATAAATCTTGTAGCTCTACAAACTAAATTATTTTCATTCAAAGCTTCAGTTCCGAATTTATCTTTTTTATTATCTGGTGTTGATGGGAAGAGGGCTACCATTGGTATTTTGTTATTGATAACCTTATTAATAATTTTTCCCAACTGATCTATCGAATATCTATAGATCCCAGGCATTGATCTAATCATTTGTTTCTTATTATTTCCTTCAATAAGGAAAATCGGATAAATTAAATCACTACTAGACAAGTTATTTTCTTGCACTAATTTCCTAGACCAGTTGTATTTTCTAGTTCTACGAAGTCTTAAATTTGGATATTTACCGGTAATCATGCTTTATTTAACTTGTTATGCGACAAATGTATTATACAAATATATAATACAAAGATATAAATAACAATAACCTATGACAATAGATTCAAAAAACGTAATTGACCTAAATTTAAAAAAAGAACAAAAAATTTTAGATTTTTCTGATTTTCAAAAGCAAAATTTAAAATTTGACATTGTAAAACTTCAAGAAGCTTACAAGCAAATTATTCAAACAAAAAAATTTGATGACGGAGGCGGCATATCTCATTTTGGAGCAATATGTTTAACTAGAAAACCAGGAGATCCTGACTCAGTTAAAGGACATAAAGCTAGAGGATTATATTGGACTAAGCCGGATCAATCAGGAAAAGAAGTTTCCAGAGACGTTAATATAGATGAAGAAGAGTACTCGGAGTTTATACCTGATTATGAAAACACTTATTTTAAAGAAGTTTTCGATACTTTATCTTCAAAATATAAATTGGGAAGAGTAAGAATTTTATTAAAAGAACCAAGATCAACTTTAAGTTGGCATAGAGATCCAGAACCAAGACTGCACATCCCAATAATAACAAATCCAGGGTGTTTAATGGTTATAGATAATGTTGCTAAACATATGCCAGCAGATGGATCTGTTTGGATTACAAATAATACAAAGTATCATAACGCATTTAATGGAGGTGAAGAAAATAGAATTCATCTCGTTGCTTGTGTTTTAGATTATAAATTTAATTAAATTGAATTTTTTATTTAAAAAAATTTGTATCGCATCTGATCATGCTGGTTATGATTTGAAAGAAAATATCAAAGATTATTTAATAAACAAACATGTCTCAATTTTCGATTTAGGTCCATATGAAAACAAATCAGTAGATTACCCAGATTATGCTAAGAAGCTTGCCAAACGAGTCCAAACTAAAAAAAGTGATATTGGTATCCTAGTGTGCGGTTCTGGTACAGGAATGGCTATAAGTGCTAATAAAATCAAAGATATCAGAGCAGCTGTTTGCTATAATTTAAAGTCTACTAGATTGTCTAGACAACACAATAATGCTAATATAATAGCATTAGGTGCAAGATTAACAAAAAAAAGTCTATCTTTAAAACTAATAGATATATTTTTGAAAACTAAATTTGAAGGTGGTAGACATTTAAAAAGGATTAAAAAAATATAATGTCGGTAATTAAACTAGATAAATACTTAAACAGTTTTTTTAAACTTAATTTGCAGGACGCTGATAAAGAACTTTATAATTCGATAAGAGATGAGTTCAATAGACAGCAAAACCATATAGAATTAATTGCGTCTGAAAATATTGTATCGAAAGCTGTATTAGAAGCTCAAGGTTCAGTTTTAACCAATAAATATGCTGAAGGCTATCCTTCAAAAAGATACTATGGAGGATGTGAACATGTCGATGTTGCTGAAAATTTAGCTATAGAAAGAGCCAAAAAATTATTTGATTGTAAATTTGCTAATGTGCAACCACACTCTGGTGCTCAAGCTAATGGTGCAGTTTATTTAGCTCTTTTGAAACCAGGCGATACTACTTTAGCGATGAGTTTGAATTCTGGCGGACACTTAACTCATGGCGCTAAACCCGCTCAATCTGGAAAATGGTTTAATGCAATTCACTATGAAGTTGATAAAGAAACAGGCTTAATCGATTACAATGCTGTAGAAAAAATTGCAGAGGAAAATAAACCGAAACTTATAATCGCAGGAGGTAGTGCATATTCAAGAATAATTGATTTTAAAAAATTTAGAGAAATATGTGATAAAGTGGGTGCTTATTTTTTAGTCGATATGGCTCATTTATCTGGTTTAGTAGCAGGTGGAGCTTATCCTAATCCTACTAAGTACGCTGATGTTGTTACTTCTACTACTCATAAAGTTTTAAGAGGTCCAAGAGGCGGTATCATATTAACTAATAATGAAGAATTAGCTAAAAAATTTAATAGTGCAATTTTTCCTGGTTTACAAGGTGGACCACTGATGCATGTAATAGCCGCTAAAGCTGTTTGTTTCAAAGAAGCATTGTCAGATGAATTTAAAACATACACACAAAATGTTATTAGGAATGCAAAGGTTTTATCAGATAGATTATCTGAAAAAGGTTTTAAGATTTTTTCAGGAGGTACAGACACACATCTAATGCTTCTTGATTTGAGATCATTCAAAGTCACAGGTAAAGATGCTCAAGCTTCGCTAGGGAGAGCAAACATAACTTGCAACAAAAATGGAATTCCTTTTGATACAGAAAGCCCATTTATAACCTCTGGAATTAGATTAGGTACACCAGCTTGCACTACAAGAGGTTTTAAAGAAGAAGAATTCAAATTAATTGCAGATTTAATTCATAAAGTAATTAAAGGCTTAAGTGAGAACAAATCAGATAATTCAAAAATAGAAAACGAAGTAAAAAAAGAAATTATCGATCTTTGTTCCTCTTTTCCTATATATGGAAATTAAATAATTTATGCTTTGCCCTTTTTGTAGAGAAAAAGATACTTCAGTTGTAGACTCTAGACCAACTGAAGATGGGACAGCTATCAGAAGAAGGAGACTATGTGGTTGTGATAGAAAAGAAAGATTTACTACTTTTGAACGTGTTCAATTTCAAGAATTAACTGTGATTAAAGGTAATGGAAAAAGAGAACCATTTGATAGAGATAAAATTTCCAAATCTATACGAATTGCCACTAGAAAAAGACCAATTGACTCTGAAACTATTGAAAAATTTATTTCAAAAATAGTTAGAAATCTTGAAGGGCTTGGGGAAAGTGAAATACCAACACCTACAATTGGAAAATTTATTATGGATGGTCTGTCATCACTAGACAAAGTTGCATATGTTCGTTTTGCTTCTGTTTACAAAAATTTTAAAGAAGCAAAAGATTTTGAACAATTTGTAGGCAATTTAGATGACAAAAAATCATAATTATTATCTTGATCTTGCTTTTCAAACTGCAGAAAGTAATATTGGTCAAACAAAAATCAATCCATCAGTTGGAAGTGTAGTAGTTAAGAACAATACAGTCATTTCATCAGGTGTAACATCAATTAATGGAAGACCTCATTCTGAATTTAATGCTTTAAAAAAATTAAAAAATTGTGCTGGAGCTTCTTTGTATACAACATTAGAACCTTGTACTCACTTCGGAAAAACACCCCCATGTGTAAATATTATTTTAAAAAAAAAAATCAAAAGTGTTTATTATGCTTTTGATGACCCTGATTTAAGAACCTTTAATAAAGCAAAAAAAATATTAAATTTAAATGGTGTAAAATGTAAAAAATACCGCTCAAAAAAATATCATAAATTTTACAAGAGTTATTTTTTAAATAAAAAACTATCTATTCCATTCGTTACGGCTAAAATTGCAATATCTAAAGATTATTTTACTTCAAGTAAAAAGAATAAATGGATAACAAATAATTTTTCAAGAAAAATTTCCCACCTGTTAAGAAACAAACATGATTGTATTATATCAACCTCTAGAACAATTAACGTCGATAATTCTTTGCTAAATTGTAGAATTGAAGGTTTAAACAATAGTAAACCTGATTTATTTATTCTTGACCAAAATTTAAAACTTAAAAAAAAACTTTCTCTAAATAAATTGTTAAAAAAAAGAAAAACTTACTTAATAACAAATAAAGATAACCTAAAAAAAACCATTTACTATAGGAAAAAGGGATATAAAATTATATTGACAGATAATTTATCAATCAAAAATAATTTTTATTTACTTTTAAAAAAAATCTATTCAATGGGTTATTCAAAAATCTTAGTCGAAACAGGTTTAACATTTTTAAACAATTTGTTAAAAAAAAGATTAATAAACGAATTGTATATATTCAAAAGTAATAACAAATTAGGAATAAATGGTTTTAATAATGACTCTGTTAAATATTTAAGAAAAATTTCACCTAAAATACTAACAATAAATCTAAATGGTGATAAACTTTTAAAAAAAGAATTTTAATTATGTTTAACGGAATAATATTTAATACAGGTAAAGTAAAAATTATTAAAAAAAATAAAAAAAGTATTTATGTTGGTATTCAAACGAAAATAAAATTTAATAATGAAGATCTGGGATCGTCAATATGTTGTGATGGTGTTTGTTTAACTATTGAAAGAATTTATAAAGATAAAATTTTTTTTTATATTTCTAATGAAACATTAAAAAGGTCAAATTTTAAGAATTTAAAAATAAATCAAATTATTAATTTAGAAAAATCCTTAACTTATGGACAAAACATATCTGGACATTTTATTCAAGGCCATGTTGATACTGTGGCCATTGTTAAAAAGATAATTATTATTGATAAATCTTGGGTAATTAGGTTTAAAATTTCTGATAAAAAATTTATAAAATATTTAACCGAAAAAGCCTCTATATCAGTAAATGGTATATCTCTTACTATTTCAAAAATTAATAAATATTTTTTTGAAATTAATGTTATTCCTCATACTTTAAAATTAACTAATTTAATGAATCTTAAGATAAATAATGTTGTTAATGTAGAGTTAGATATACTTAGTAAATATATATATAAATATTCAAATTAATGAATAAAAATAAATTTTCAAAAATTTCATCAATAATTAATGATGCTAAGAAAGGTAAAATGTTTATCTTAGTTGATGACAAGAATAGAGAAAATGAAGGTGATTTAGTTATACCTGCCTCTAAATGTAATTCTAAAAGTATAAATTTTATGGCAAAACATGGTAGAGGTTTAATTTGTTTAGCTTTAACAAAAAAACAAGTTGATAAACTAAAATTACCATTAATGTCACCAGTTAATAAATCCAGGATGCAAACTGCATTCACTGTCTCAATTGAAGCAAAAAAAGGTATAACAACCGGTATATCAGCACATGATAGATCAAGAACAATTAAAACTGCAATCAATCCGAATGTAAAAAAAAACGAAATTGTTTCTCCAGGTCATGTTTTTCCACTTGTAGCTAGAAGTGGCGGTGTATTGGAAAGAGCAGGTCACACAGAGGCTTCGGTGGACATATCAAAATTATCTAAATTAAACCAAAGCTCTGTAATATGTGAGGTGATGAATGAAGATGGCAGGATGGCAAGATTAAATGATTTATTTAAATTTTCAAAAAAACACAAAATTAAACTTGCTTCAATCGAAGACCTGATATCGTATCGATTAAAATATGAAAAATTGATTTCAAGATCCAGCTATAAAACAATTCAATTTAAAAGTATTGGTAAAATAAATTTTTATAACTACAAAAATACATTAGAAAATAATAAAAATTTTGTCCTTACAAAAGGAAGTTTTACTAAAAAAAAACCCATACCGGTTAGAGTTTTATCACTCAAAATAAAAGATAGAAATATTTTTAATAATGTTGAAGTAAAAAAGTCTTTAAGATTTTTATCAAAATTTAAAAATTTTTTATTATTAATTATAAATAATAATTCAAATACCTCAGGAGAAAATAATATAAATACATTAAGGTATTATGGAGTTGGTGCTCAAATAATTAAAGATCTTAATGTTAAAAGTATGATATTAATTTCAAGAAGTAAAAAAAAAATTATTGGTTTAGAGGGTTTCGGTCTTAAAATTAAAAAACAAATTATAATAAAATGAAAAAAATTTTAATTGTAAATTCAAATTATTATAAAAGTATATCAAATAACCTAGTTTCATGTGCTAAGAAAGATTTAAAAAAGGAAAAATTCCGAATTAGTATTCTAGATGTCCCAGGTGTTTTTGAAATACCTTTCGCTATAAAAAAAAATATTAAAAAATTTGATGGGTTCATTGCATTAGGCTGTGTCATCAAAGGTGAAACCCCTCACTTTGACTTAATATGTTCTTCAACGTTTAATGCAATTTTAACCTTAACTATTAATTTTAATAAACCTATTGGGAATGGTATTATTACTGCTATAAATCTGAAACAAGCTTACCAAAGAAGTAAAAAAAATTTAAGCAGCAAAAAACCTAACAAAGGGTCAGAAGCTGCAAAAGCATTAATATCAATTTTTAAAAATGGAACTAAAAAAATTTAAGAATTCATCCCCACGAATTAAAGTTATTCAAAAACTATACAATTCTTTAATGAATTCAGATGCTCAAATTGAATACCCAAAAAGTCATTATAAAAAATATATTAAAGATATAGTTACAGGTACATTAGAAAGATCTGATTTAATCGAAGAAACTATAAAATCCCATTTATCTGAAGATATAGACTTATCTAAAACGGATAAACTTTTAAAAATTATAATATTTGCGGCTATTTTTGAGCTAATGTTTAAACATAATACTCCAAAAAAAGTAGTTATTAGTGAATATTTACAAGCTTCAGAGCATTTTTTGGAAAAAATCCAAATTGGTTATTTAAATGCTATATTAGATAAAATAGCTAAAGTACTCAGAAAAGATGAGTAAAATTTATGATTTTAAGAAGTTTAGCTTGCGTTTTTAATATTAATTTGGCATCTATGCGCTTTATATAAACTTAATGACAAATTATTTAGAATTACTATACCTAATTTCTTTTATTGGCGTATTAGCTGTAGCCTATAGTTATTTATTATCCGGTCAGATTATATCCTCAAGCGCAGGAAATGTTAAAATGCAAGAAATAGCAGAAGCAATACAAATAGGCGCTAAAGCTTACTTAAATAGGCAATACAAAACTATTGCTATAGTTGGAGTCATTGTTTTAGCTATAGTAACTTATTTTTTTAGCTATCTAGTAGGTATAGGATATTTTATTGGGGCTTTTTTATCTGGGGTTGCTGGGTACGTTGGTATGCTTATTTCTGTAAAGGCAAATGTTCGTACTGCTGAAGCTGCAAGGCATAGTTTACAATCTGGTTTAACTATCGCCTTTAAATCTGGAGCAATAACTGGTTTATTAGTTGCTGGCTTAGCTTTACTCGCAATAACTTTCTATTATATTATTTTAATTAATTTAGGCGTTGATAGTAGAGAAATTATAAATGCCTTAGTTGCACTAGGATTTGGTGCCTCACTCATTTCAATTTTTGCAAGGTTAGGTGGAGGGATTTTTACTAAAGGTGCTGATGTAGGTGCTGATTTAGTTGGTAAAGTTGAAGCAGGTATTCCTGAGGATGATCCGAGAAATCCTGCAGTTATTGCAGATAATGTTGGTGATAATGTTGGTGATTGTGCAGGTATGGCTGCCGATCTATTTGAGACATATGCTGTAACAATCGTAGCTACAATGGTCTTATCCTCAATTTTTTTTCCATCTGATTATAATTTAATGGTTTACCCTTTAGCAATTGGTGGTTCTTGTATAATCACCTCGATTATAGGAACTTGGTTTGTTAAACTTGGTAAAAGTAAAAATATAATGGGTGCTCTGTACAAAGGTTTTATTGTTACAGCTATCACATCGCTTTTAATATTATATCCAGTGACAAATTCTATTGTTGGTCTTACAGATAGTTATAGTAATAGTGGAAAAACTTTTAGTGGATTAGATTTATATATTTGCGGAGTTGTAGGTTTTATAATCACAGGTTTGTTAATCTGGATTACTGAATACTACACAGGTACGAATTATAGACCAGTAAAATCTGTAGCTCAATCCTCAACAACTGGACATGGCACGAATGTTATTCAAGGTCTTGCTATTTCAATGGAAGCAACAGCGATACCAGCTTTAATTATTGTTGCTGGAATTTTGTTTACTAATGGACTTGCAGGTTTATATGGAATTGCTATTGCAGTTACTGCTATGTTAGCTCTAACTGGAATGGTCGTAGCTTTAGATGCATATGGTCCTGTAACCGATAATGCTGGTGGTATAGCAGAAATGTCTAAGCTACCTAAAAATGTGAGAAAAACAACAGATGCACTTGATGCAGTTGGAAACACAACTAAAGCAGTTACGAAAGGCTATGCAATTGGTTCAGCTGGATTAGGAGCTTTAGTTTTATTTGCTGCATACACAGAAGATATAAAGTATTTTTCAACAGTTAATGGTTCAGCCTTAGAAGGAGTAACTGTAACTTTTGATTTATCAAACCCATTTGTAGTAGCTGGTTTACTAATTGGTGGAATGTTACCTTATCTGTTCGGATCAATGGGAATGCAAGCAGTCGGCAGAGCTGGTGGCTCAGTTGTTGTAGAGGTAAGAAGACAATTTAAAAAGATACCCGGTATTATGAAAGGTAAACGAAAACCAGATTACGGTAAACTAGTAGATTTATTAACCAAGGCTGCGATTAAAGAAATGATTATTCCATCTCTTTTACCTGTTTTGTCTCCAGTAGTATTATATTTTATTATTTTACAAATCGGCGGCATGGAAGCTGCCCTCTCTTCTTTAGGGGCAATGTTGTTAGGAGTAATTATAACCGGTTTATTTGTTGCCGTTTCAATGACAGCTGGTGGTGGTGCTTGGGATAACGCTAAAAAATATATTGAGGATGGAAATTTTGGAGGAAAAGGTTCTGAGGCACATAAGTCTGCGGTGACAGGGGATACAGTTGGTGATCCTTATAAAGATACGGCTGGTCCAGCTGTAAACCCAATGATAAAAATTACAAATATTGTAGCTTTACTATTATTAGCTGTAATCGCTCACTAGGTTTATCTATTACCATACATTTTAGCTCTAATACTAGATAAAAAAGATTGAACAAAACTTTTTTTAGTTAAATTGTTTTCAGTTATTTCCTTTGAAAATGAAAGTTTTTGAATATCTTCTTTATTTAAAAAATCTTTCTTTGTTAAAATTCCGTATTTATTAAAAGTTAAAACTAAAACATTATTTGTTTTCAAAATATTTCTACCAAGTTTATGATAAGCTCCTCTTGTAATTACTCTCTCTATATATATCCATTGATCTTCATTTGACACTGAGGTCGCATGGGGTCTACCTACTACTTTAATTACATCATTTTTATTATTATTTAGCACCTCTAGCTTATTAGCTCTATTTTCCAAAAATAAAATACCATGACTTTTAGATGGCTCTTGTAATTGACATCCTAATAAAATAAAAAAAAAGGGATAAATAAAATAATTTTTTAAATGTTTAATATTAAAAAACATGATAATGATTTGTATAATACATTAATTTCATTATCTAGAAATATATTTTTCTATAAATCAATCAAGCTCCCTGATATTTTCGAAACACGTATTTATCTAATATTTATTCACTTTTCTATAATGATGATTGTATTTAAAAATAAAGGAAAAACATTTGAACAAAAAAAATATGATAGTTTATTTCATAACATTGAATATAACTTAAGAGAATTAGGATTCGGAGATGTTTCCGTTAATAAAAAAATGAAAGAATTTAATCAAATTTTGTATGATATATTACTTAAAATAAACAAATCAAAAACGACAAATAAAGACGAATTAAAAGTTAATGACAAATTAATTCTTAAGTATTTTCCTGAACTTGATGATCAAAAAAGTCCTAAATATAAGCATTTTGAAAAATATTTAACAAATTTTTACAAATTTTGCTTTGAAATACCACTTCAAAACATGGTAAGAGAAGCTGTAAATTATAAAGGTTAGTATGGCAGTACCAAAACGAAAAACATCAGTATCAAAAAAAAGAATGAGAAGATCTCATCACAAATTATCTACCGTGAATGTGGTAGAAGACAAAAAAAGTGGTGAATATAAACTTTCACATCATATTGATTTAAAATCAGGCTATTATAACGGAAAAAAAATTCTAGATATTTAATTCTTTATTTATGTCAAAAAAAATTTCTATTGCCATAGATGCAATGGGAGGTGATAATTCTCCTTATAAAACATTAGAAGGTATAAAAATCTTTTTAGATAAAAATAAAGATAAAAATGATTTTATTTTAAATATTTTTGGTAAAGAAGATATTATCAATAAAAAAATTGAAGAATTTAAAATTAAATCAAACTCCATAAATGTAATTAATTCAAATACTGTTGTTTCGGATGAGGAAACACCAATGACTGCTGTTAAAAGTTCAAAAAATACAAGTATGTGGAATTGTATTCAACATCAACTTGAAGGAAAATCTGATATAAGTTTATCAGCAGGCAATACTGGTGTTTTATTGGTAATATCTAGAATGATACTTAAGATGATGAATGAAGTAAGCAAGCCTGCACTAGCTGGTTTGTGGCCTAACCAAAACGGTATGAATGTTGTTTTAGATTTAGGAGCAAATATTGAATGTAATGATGAAAACTTGATTGATTTTGCTGAGTTAGGAGCAGCTCTTTATAAGTCTTTGTTTCCTGAAGAAAAGCCAAAAGTTGCTTTACTTAATGTTGGTTCTGAGGAAATTAAGGGAACAGAAATGTTAAAAGCAGCATCAAAAAAATTAAAAAATTTATCTAGTGATGATAATTTTATTTATAAAGGTTATATTGAAGGAAACAATATTATGAGTGGAGAATCTAATGTCATTATTACAGATGGTTTTACTGGCAATATTGCTTTAAAAACCGCAGAAGGTACTGCGAGATTTATTACCAAAAATCTTAAAAAGTCTCTTACTGAAAATATCATTACTAAAATTTCTTTAATATTTTCTTATTTTTCTTTGAAACGATTTAGAGACAAGTTGGATCCAAGAAAGTATAACGGGGCAATTTTTTTAGGCTTAAATGGTCCGGTGGTTAAAAGCCATGGAGGCATAGACTCAATTGGTTTTTATTATTCAATTGATTTATGCTATAAAATAATAAAAGGTAATTTAATGTCCCAAATTAAAAAAAATTTAAAACACTCAAAAAGTGTCTAATCATAAACTAAAAAAAAAAGATATAATTAACCACCTTAGTAATAAAACCGGTTTTTCAATTAATTTTTCTAAAAAACTTATCAATGATTTAGTGAAAATAATTATTGACAATATTAAAGACGATAATTTTAACTTAAAAAATATTGGTAGTTTTAAATTATTAACAAAAAGTGAAAGATTGGGTAGAAATCCAAAAACAGGTGATGAATATATAATTTCTAAAAGAAAGTCAGTTAGCTTCAATCCTTCAAAAAAAATTTCTAAATATTTAAATAATCTTTTATGAAAAAATTATTTAATATTACTGAAGTTTCAAGTATTTTAAAATTAATCAATCCTAAAAATAACAAACCCCTCAACCATATCTTAAGATATTGGGAAAAAGAATTTAAACAAATTAAGCCAAAAATGATAAATAATCGCAGATATTATTCAAATGAACAAATTGAAATTATCAAAATGATTAAATTTTTACTTAAAAATGAAGGGTTAACTATAGCTGGAGTTAAACATTTGCTTAATTCAAAAATAAATAAACTTGACGATACTAATATTCATAGTTTAAAAGCTGGTTATTTAAAAGACAGATTAAAATTAAAAAGTAAATTATTGTTAGATAAAATTAAAAAAATTAGATCTTATGGCAAAAAAAACACATCTTAAAGTTCGAATGGTTCCAGAGAGTAACCCTGATAGTAAGTTCATTTATTATGCCAAAAAACCTACTAAAGGAGAAAAAGCAAAAGAAAAACTTAAATTGAAAAAATATAATCCGAATACAAGAAAACACGAATATTTTGTCGAAAAAAAACTACCGCCTCATAGTAAATAACTATTAATTCTTAAAATTTTTAAATTCGTAATCGATGAATGCTTTAATCATTGATTTCCAAATCTTTTGAGTAATTTCTGTATCTATTTTTCTTATCTTGGATTTTTTTTTAATATTTCTTAAAATTATTGATATTCTTTTTTTGTCAATAATATCTTTTTTGAATTTTTTATTTTTTATAACTAAATCAACAAGTTTTGTTCGTTTTTTGATAATCTCTAATAATTTGTTATCTAATTTATCTAATTCTTTTCTTATTTTAAGTATATTTTTATTTACCATAGCGACAATATTAAAATTTAAGATTGTTAAATTAAATATATATTACATTTCATGATAGCAAACGAGAAAAAAATAAATAGATTATTTCTTAATTGGTTAATTTTATCTTTAATAATTGTATATTTTATAATTATTGTTGGAGGCCTGACTAGATTAACTAATTCTGGATTGTCTATTACTGAATGGGAATTATTTAAAGGAATTTTACCTCCTATAAATCAGAATACATGGAATTCTTATTTCAATTTATATAAAGAAATTCCGCAATATAGATTATTAAATTTCAATATGACACTTGAAGAATTTAAAATTATTTTTTATTGGGAATATTTTCATCGAATGCTAGCAAGAATTATAGGTATATTTTTTTTAATACCATTAATATTTTTTTATCTAAGTAAAAAAATTGATAAAGATTATATTAGAATTTGTTTTTTTATTTTTTGTTTAATTATTGTCCAAGGTATTATCGGTTGGTTTATGGTTCAAAGTGGTCTAGTTAACGATGTAACTGTAAGCCACTATAGATTATCTATACACTTAAGCACTGCTATGGTCATTATATCACTAATATTTTGGCTAATAATAAATATTAAATTAAATAAAAAAAAAATTTTCTTTAGCTTTTCTTTTGAAAATTTACCATTTCAATTTTTGTTATTATTAATTTTTTTTCAAGTGATTGTAGGTGCTTTTGTATCAGGCTTAGATGCAGGTAAAATTTATCCTACTTGGCCTAAAATGGGTGATACATTTATTCCAAATGATTTATATTTTAAAAGTATTAGTGATTTTTTCAACTTTGATAATCATTCATTAGTACAATTTTATCACAGGAGTTTAGCTTATATAATTTTATTTTATGTCCTTATATTGACATTTTTTATATATGAAAAAAAATTAGTTAATTTGTTCAAGCCAGTGAAAATATTAATATCTATTTTGTTATTACAAGGATTTTTGGGTATATTTACTTTAGTAAGTGGTCTAAATATTTTTTTAGCGTCCGCGCATCAAATTACAAGCGTCTTATTAGTTTTTAGCGCTTTAAATCTATATTATTTAAGAACTAAATAAATTGACTTTACAACTTAATCTTTGTATTTATCGCCCATCATTATGACACCATTTGTTAAAAAGAAAGAAATTAAAAAAGATTGGTATATTATAGATGCTCAAAACGCTGCTGTTGGTAGACTTGCTGCATTTATATCAAAAGTGCTTAGAGGAAAAAATAAAGCTACGTTTAACCCTCATATCGATAATGGTGATTTTGTAGTCGTTACAAATATTGATAAAATTAAATTTACGGGAAAAAAATTTGAAAATAAAAAATATTTTAGACATACAGGACATCCAGGGGGAATAAAAGAGTCTACGCCAATGTTTCTGAAAGAAAAGAATAAGACAGAACAAATTTTAAAATTAGCAGTAAAAAGGATGTTACCTGGTGGACCTTTAGCAAAAAAACAATTAACAAAATTAAAAATTTACAGCGGGGAAAAACATCCTCATGATGTACAAAAACCAAAAATTATTGATTTTGAAAATTTAAATAAAAAAAATATTATTAAATAATGAGTCAACTTAATCAAAAAATAGATAAGCCAAAAAAAGTAAAATTAGATTTCAAAGATAGCAAATATGCTACAGGCAGAAGGAAGAAATCAATTGCAAAAGTTTGGGTAAAAAAGGGAACTGGGAATATACACGTTAACGGATTAAAGATGAATGAATATTTTAAAAGACCTGTTCATCAAATAATTGTCACAAGACCTCTAGAAATTTCTCAGGTTGGAACTAGCTATGACGTTAAATGCTCTGTAAAAGGTGGAGGGCTATCTGGTCAAGCTGGAGCTATTATCTTAGGAATATCAAAAGCACTTATTTCTCATGATGAAAATTTAAGAAAAAATTTAAAAAAAGACAAGTTAACCACCCGAGACTCAAGAGTTGTTGAGCGAAAAAAATACGGACATAGAAAAGCAAGAAGAAGCTTTCAGTTTTCTAAAAGATAATCATTTAGATTTAACTATTTTTAAAGAGAGTGATATAAGACAATATGTCTATACATAATAAAATTAATATAGCTGTAATTGGTGCAACCGGATACACTGGTTTGGATCTTGTTTTTTTATTATCAAAGCACCCTAAAGTAAGAATAAAATATTTATGTGCTACAAAAAATTTAGGTAAAAAAATTAGTTATTTTGACAAAAGAATAAAAAAAAAATTACCTAAGATTTCATCTATAAAGGATATTAATTGGAATAGTTTAAATTTAGTTTTTTTATCATTACCAAATGGTGAGGCGCAAAAATTAATAAAAAAAATATTTTTCAAATATAAAAAAATTAAATTTATCGATTTATCAGCAGATTTTAGGATTTTAAATTCTAAAATATATAAGAAATTTTATAATATTAATCATAATGCAAGAAATTTAATAAAATTCTCTCTATATTCAATTCCAGAATTAGACAAAGATAAAATAGATAACTTCAGAATAATCTCAAATCCTGGTTGCTATCCTACATCTGTACAGATTCCATTGATTCCATTAATTAATAATAAATTAATTAAGACAGATGATATTACTATCGACTCTAAATCAGGATACTCAGGAGCGGGTAAAAACCTAGAAAAAAAATTTAAACATAAAAATTTATATTCTTCAATTTATGCTTATAGCACTAAAAAACATAGACATATTTCTGAATTAGATCAACAGTTGATTAAACATACAAAAAGAAAGATAAACTTTACTTTTAATCCTTATTTGTTGCCAACATTTAGAGGAATTTTAACTTCAATTTATATTAAAACAAAAAGAAAAAATTCAGGGAAAACTTTAAGAAACAAACTTATTAATTTTTATAAAAATTCAACATTTATTAAAATTTTGAAGCTTAACACCCCTCTTGGTTCTGGAAATGTACTGAATACTAATAATTGTGAGATTTCTATATGCGAAACAAGAGTAAAAAATAAATTTATAATTTTTTCAGCAATTGATAATTTGGTCAAAGGTGCTTCTGGTCAAGCTATACAAAATATGAATCTCCTTTATAAATTTCCTGAGAAAATGGGGTTGAAATGAAACTTATAATCTTATTTAGCTTAATTTTTTTATTTACAAATTGTAGCAAACCTAAAACAGTTTTAATTTGTGGAGATCATATTTGTGTAAATAAGGCAGAAGCAAACCAATATTTTGAGGAAAATCTATCTATAGAAGTTAAAATCCTCGATAGAAAAAAGGAGGAGAGCGTTAATTTGGTTGAACTAAATTTAATTAACAATCAAAAAGGAGAAAGAAAAATAAGTGTTTATAAAAAATCTAAAACAAATAAAAGTTTAAAAGATTTGTCGAGCAATGAAATATTAGAAATTAAAAAAAATATTAAAAACAAAAAAACACAAAAGAAATTAGCTAAGAAAGTAGACAAAAAAAATAAAATAAAACAGCAAATGCAAATAATTAATAATGATAAAAAGTCAAAAATTAATAAACAAAATACGAATAAAAATTTAAAAGATCCTATCGATGTTTGTACTATTTTAGATAAATGTAGTATTGATGAAATTTCAAAATATTTACTTAAACAAGGAAAAAAGAAAAAATTTCCTGATATAACAAATAGACAATAAAATTTATGAGAAAATTAAACATTGCAATCATTGGTTTAGGTAATATTGGGAGTTATTTATTCAAATATCTAAAGGATAATAAAAAGATATTAACGGAAAAAAATAATTGTGTTCCTATAGTAAAATATGTGTCTGCTAAGAATAAAAATAGAAAAAGGAAAATTACTTTTAAACAAAATCAATGGTTAAATAATTATTTGGATGTTACAAAATTAAATGACGTAGATTTAATCGTTGAACTAATTGGAGGAGCTGAAGGTCCTGCAAAAAAGTTAGTTTTTAGTGCCTTAAAAAATAAAAAAAGTGTAGTGACCGCTAATAAGGCTCTAATTGCAAAATATGGAGATCAACTTTCAAAAATTGCTGAGAAAAATAAAGTTAATTTAGAATTTGAAGCTGCAGTATGTGGTGGAGTTCCAATAATAAGATCTTTAAAAGAAGGTTTAATTGCAAATAAAATTTTAAAAATATACGGTATATTTAATGGAACATCTAATTATATACTTTCTTCAATGGATAGAGACAATAAAGTTTTTAATGACGTTTTATCTAAAGCTCAAAAATTAGGTTACGCCGAGTCAAATCCTACAGCTGATTTAAATGGAGATGACGTATCATCTAAATTAAAGATTTTATCCTCTCTTTGTTTTAACTCATTTCTTAATAATAATATTTATGTTGAAGGTATTAAAAATATAGATAAAACAGATATAGATAATGCTAATAAGCTTGGTTATAAAATTAAGTTATTAGGATTTGCTGAATATTTGAATAATAAATTTTATCAAAGGGTTCATCCTACTTTAATTAAAAAAGACTCTTACGTTGCAAGTATAGATGGAGTTTTGAATGCAGTAATTATTGATGGTAGACCTGTGGGAAAAAGTATCATTCAAGGAGAAGGAGCGGGCGCAGCTGCTACTACTTCTGCATTGATTTCTGACATTTCATCAATTTTAAGAGGAAATATAAAATTTCCATTTTCTTTATCGAGCAAAGAAAGAAAAAAAATAAAATTTGCTAATATTGATGATAGATTTTTTTCTGCCTATTTAAGATTTGAAGTTTCAGATGTGCCAGGTGTACTCTCTAATATAACAAATATTTTTTCAAAAAATAAGGTTTCTATTAAAAGATTAGTTCAAAACCCTAATAAGAATAAGAAAACTTCATCAATTATTATAATTACACATAGATCGAGAAATAATTTTTTAAATAAAATACTTAAAGAAGTCGCTAGAAAAAAATATATTAAGCGCAAACCTAAGTTAATAAGGATTGATGATAATTAATGTCGATAGACAAAAAATTTTTAAATCTATTTATTAAAGTTACTGAGAAAGCTGCAATTGGTGCATCTAAGTACATTGGTAAAAAAGACAAAATTGCTGCTGATAAAGGTGCGGTTGATCCAATGAGAAGAGAATTAAATAAAATTAATATGGAAGGAACAGTTGTAATCGGAGAGGGTGAAATGGATGAAGCTCCAATGTTATATATCGGAGAAAAACTTGGTACTCTCAATGGCCCAAAATTTGATATTGCAGTTGACCCACTTGAAGGAACTAAATTTACTGCAAATGGAGAGCCTAATGCTTTTTCTGTATTAGCTATATCTGAGAAAGGAGGTTTATTATCAGCTCCTGATACTTATATGGAAAAAATTGTAATAGGAACTAATCTCCCTCAAAATTTAATGGATTTAGATAATACCGTTGAAGAGAACTTAAGTATTTTAGCCGAAGCTAAAAAAAAGAAAATATCAGAATTGAATGCTTGTGTGCTTAAAAGACCGAGACATGATGATATTGTTCAAGTTTTAAATAAACTTAAAGTAAATATTAATTATATTACTGATGGTGATATTGCTGGAGCACTTTCAGTAATAGGTGAAAAACCTAAAAACGATATTTATTATAGTACCGGTGGAGCACCTGAAGGTGTAGTTGTAGCTGCGGCTCTATCTTGCTACGGTGGTCAAATTCAAGGAAGATTAGTTTTAAATGAAGAAGAAAAAGTTAGAGCAAAAAAATTAGGAATAACTGATTACAAAAAAAAATATAATATTAATGATATGGTTAAAGGAGATGTAATTTTTTGTGCTACTGGTGTAACATCAGGAGATCTAGCTAAAGGTGTAATTGATCTTGGCAATGAATTTGAAGTTAATACGTTTGTCTTGCATAAAAGTCAAAAAATTATCAAGTCTGTTACAAATATTTACAACAAATGACTGTGCCATCCTTAAGTGGAAAAAAATGGATTTTTAAAAGATTTAATGAAAATGATATTAGATATATCAAAGAAAATTTTTCACTTGATGAAATTACATCAAAATTATTATCAATAAGAAAAATAAAAAAAGAAGATATAAATACATTTCTCAATCCATCAATAAAAAATTTTTTACCCAATCCAAATATTTTAGTTGACATGGAAAAATCAACTAAAAGAACTCTTGAAACTATTATTAAGAATGAAAAAATCGGTATTTTTGGTGATTATGATGTTGATGGAGCAACTTCCACGGCTTTACTAGGGAATTATTTTTCTGAATTAGGTTTAAAATATGAAATTTACATTCCTGATAGGAAAAAAGAGGGATACGGTCCTACTAACAATAGCTTTCAATATTTTATAAATAAAAATGTTAAACTGATTTTTACCGTTGATTGTGGAACCTTATCATTTGAGGCGATAGAATTTGCCAAAAAGAATAAGATTGATGTAATTGTTCTTGATCATCATCAATCTGAAATTAGACTACCTGAGGCTTTTTCTGTAGTAAATCCAAATAGAATTGATGATAAATCCAACTTACAATATTTATGCGCAGCCGGTGTTTCGTTCATGTTTCTTGTCTCTTTGAATAAACAATTGAGATCAAAAAATTGGTTTAAAGAAAAAAAATTAATAGAGCCAAATTTATTAAATTATCTTGATTTAGTTTCTCTTGGAACTGTTTGTGATGTAGTACCTCTAATTGGCTTGAATAGAGCTATAGTTAAACAGGGTTTAAAAGTAATAAAGTCTAAAAAAAATTTAGGAATTAAAACTTTACTAGATATTTGTAAAATAGAGCATGCCCCATCTGTTTATCATTTGGGTTATATTCTTGGGCCAAGAATAAATGCTGGGGGTAGAGTAGGAAAATGTTCTCATGGGGCAAACTTATTATTAAATAAAAATCCAAAAGACTCATTTAAAATTGCATCAGAACTAGATCAATATAATAAAGAAAGACAATTGCTTGAAAAAAATCTTTTAGAAAAAATATTAAATCAATCTAAAAATTATTTTACCGATCCAGTATTAATTCTTAGTGGAAAAAATTGGCATGAGGGTATAATTGGAATAGTTGCGGCTAGGTTAAAAGAAAAATTTAATAAACCAGTAATAATTATCTCAATAGATGGCAATTTAGGAAAAGCATCAGCTAGATCTATAGTTGGGTTTGATATTGGTTCAGTAATTATTTCTGCAACTCAGGAAAATATACTAATAAAAGGCGGTGGTCACAAAATGGCAGGAGGTTTTTCAATTAAAATTGAGAATATTGAAAAATTTAAAGATTTTGTTTTCAGAAAATTTAAAACTATTAATGAGGAATTGATAAGTGACAAACCTTTATTTTTAGACAGTATAATTTCTCCATCTGCAGTAAATATAGATTTTTATAACAAGATTTCATTGTTGCAACCTTTTGGCTCAGGTAACCCCGAACCTAAATTTATGATTGAAAATTTAAATACTGTTAATGGAAAAATAGTAGCCGATAAACACATCAAATCTGTTCTAATTGGAGAGGATGGTTCAACTATTAAATCAATTGCTTTTAATGCTACAGATAACGATTTTGGAGCTTATCTTATCAAAAAAAACAATAAATCATTTAATATTGCTGGAAAATTATCCCTAAATGAATGGAAGGGGCAATCAAATGTAGAGTTTATTATCGATGACATTTCTGTTAATAAGACTTTCAAAAATACGGTCCCATCGTCTATCGGTTAGGACAGTTGGTTTTCATCCAACAAAGAGGGGTTCGATTCCCCTTGGGACCGCCAAATTAGACTCTCCAAATTTTTTTATATAATGTAAAAGAATGAACATCTATCTTCATAAAATAAAACATAAGCTTTGGGAGAGTTATAAATATAATCCACCGATAAAATATAAAAAGATTAAATTTTTCACTGAAACAGAACATACCTTCAATGTAATAACTAATTCAAAAAAGAAAAAAATTATAGAATTCGAACAAATTTTGTTACTCTCTGGCCAATCCTTAAATTATGAATTAATGCTCGATAGTAAAGCTAGTTTAATAGAAAGACTGAGATGTGATGATATAAGATTTTTAATTTCACCTACTTATATTGCAAAAGAAAACGCTCTTCATTATCTGGAAGATGATAAATTAATTTCAGATAAGATAAAAATAGTTTATCCCTCAATTAATGAGAATAGATTTAAAGTATTTGATGAACAAAAAACTAACTTAAATGGCAGAATAAAATTACTTTTTATTGGACAAAAGTTTTATGGCAAAGGCGTTCCTATTTGTTTTCGCATAGCTGAAATTTTAAATAAAAAAAAAATAGATTTTCATTTTAAACTAGTGTGCGGAGATATTCCCAAAAATATAAAGATTCCAAAAAATGTAGAAATTTTAAATTCGAAGATTTCTGAAAATTTTAAATATGAGTTATACGATTGGTGTCATTTATTTATTTTTCCAGTTGTTCAAGATTCATTCGGCGTCTACTTGGAATGTTTAGAAACAAATACACCAATTATATCAACTAATATATACGATAAAAAAGATATAATAACTAATAACAAAACAGGGGTGTTAATTGATACTCCGCTGCAACTTTATGAATATAAAAATTTTGGAATAAAATGGAAAAATTGGAATGAATTTCAAGAAATATTCAATGATAATTTTTTATCTGGTTTTTTTGAAAATCTCTCAAATAAATTTGTAGAAAGAATTGAAAATTTTTTAAATAATCCTTTTTTGTTTAAAGATATGAAAAAAAATATTTCGTATGAAACTATTGAGAGATTTCATCCAGATATAAAAAAAAATGCATTAATTGATCTTTATAAAAAAATATAATTTAGATATATAGGAGTAATAAAAAATTTAATTTATGTACAAAGTTGCTATAATTGAAAAAATTCATGATGATGGATTAGAGTTATTAAAGAAAAAATCAAATTATAAATTTGAATTGATAACTGATGTTTCAAAAGAAAATCTGATTAAAAAACTTCCAGAATTTGATGCTTGTACTTTAAGAGTGTCCAAACTTGATGAAACTATTCTTAAACATTGCCCCAAACTTAAAGTTATATCTAGACATGGTGTAGGTTATGATAATGTAGACTTAAATTATATTAAAAAGAAAAATATTTGTCTTCTTATAACAGCAACAGCAAACGCAGTAGCAGTAGCAGAGCATGTTATTTATATGATGATATCTATCTCAAAAAGTATAAATCAATACGACAAAGAAGTAAGATCTGGAAACTTTAAAAAAAATGCGTCTAAAATAGTAACGTTGGAATTATTTAATAAAGAAATACTAATATTAGGTTTTGGAAGAATAGGAAAAAGTTTAATTAAAAGATGCTTAGGTTTTGATATGAAAGTAAAAATTTTTGATCCATTTGTTTCAGAAGATATAATTAAAAAATTTGGAGGATCAAAAGTTGAAAATTTAGATGATGGACTAAAATCATGTGATTATTTATCCTTACATGTTCCTTTAACAGAAAAAACTAAAAATATGATTGATTATTCCAAGCTTAAAACGATGAAAAATACCGCAATCATAATTAATACATCCCGAGGTGGGATAATTAATGAGGGTGATTTAGATAAAGCTATCAATGAAAAAATTATTTTTGGTGCTGGATTAGATGTTTTTGAAAAGGAACCAATTGATAAAAACAATTCATTATTAAAAAACAGCAAAGTTTTATTGAGTCCGCATTCAGCAACTTTTACTAATGAGTGTAAATCAAGAATGTCTTTAGAAACAACTAAAAATATTATTGATTTTTTTGAAAATAAAATAGATAAATCAATGATTGTAAAAATATGATTAATTTAAGAAGAAGTTTAAAAAATTTTGGTCCTCTTGAAGCTTTAGTTATAAGTTCAATTGCTTATGTTGTTATAATGTTAATTTGGACTGCGTCTACACGATCGGAAGTTGTTCAAAAAGCTAATGATATAAAAGCTAATCATAAACTAGTTGTAGAGTTTATTAATAACCAAGTTAATGAATGTAGTTCAAATGAAGAAGGTACCACTTTATGGGGTGACAATTGTAATTCAGTTTGGATATCTTCAAAAATTGTTAATCATATTTTAAATAACATAAAACTTAATAATCCTTACAATATTGATAAGCCTTTAATACAAACATCTCAAGATCCTAGGATTCAAGCAGAAGGAAAAGCCGGCCAATCCACAGACAAAGGCATTATTTTTGTATCAGAAAGCAATTTTGAGACAGAAGCAGGATCTGAGTGGGTAATAGGCACATGTGTTAAGTCACCGTGTGTAGCTGCTGGAAATAACGAACTTGTGTCAGCTTATCGTTAACTAATTATATTAAACCCACATTCTTTAGCAGTTTTACTTAAATAGTTATAACCAATTTTCGCATATTTAAATGGATCAGCTTTTGCTGGATCTTGCTCTGCTTCAACTACAAGCCAGCCTTCATAATTTCTATTTTTTAATACTGTTAAGAAAGGTTTATAATCGATGCATCCATCTCCTGGGACTGTGAAAGCACCATCAAGAAAAGCTTGTCGGAAGGTACTATCATTTTTTAAAGATTTTTCTAAAACATTTTTACGAATATCTTTACAATGAACATGGATTATTCTTTCCATAAAATCCTCGGTTAGTTTTATCGAGTTACCTCCAGCAAATAACATGTGACCAGTATCTATTAATAATTTTACGCTATCACTTGTACTTTCTATTAGTCTCCTTGTTTCATCTTCTGTTTCAATAACTGTTCCCATATGATGATGATAAGCGAGAGGCATATTTTCATCTATCATCATTTTGCTTATTTCATTGATTCTAGATATAAGCAATTTCCACTCATCTTCTGAAAGTTTAGGTTTTTTGGATAATGGTGTTTTTGGATCACTTTGCACAGAATTTGTTACTTCTGCAAAGACCATGCATGGAGATTTACAATCTTTGAATAAATCCATCTGATCACGCATTAATTTAAATTCTTCTTTAGGAGTATTCTTCAAAAGTGTCGCTCCGTACCATCCAGAACAAAGTTGTAAATTTTCTTTTTCTAATTTTGGTATTAATTCTTTTG
>CACIWE010000007.1 GCA_902590285.1 uncultured Pelagibacteraceae bacterium
ATAAAGTTGTCTAGAAAAATCACTTTCAAGTGGAAATGCCAGCATTCCCCAGACATCATAGCCTAATATATATGGCATTGCGTAAAATCTAAATAAATAGAAAAACCAAGCTACATAAAGTGCTATGAATGGCCCAAATAAAAAACTTGGCGTGATAAATTTAAATAAATTAATTATTGGATTTGTATATTTTACAAAAACTCTCATAAAAAAGAATGTCGAGTCTTCTCTTTGAAAAATGTTCATAAATGCTCGACCTATCAAAGTCCACATTATAGTTCCAAGTACGTAATCTAAAACTATTGCCCAAGTAGGTATCATATTTTTAAAATATCATGATTTAGGTAAAAAAAAAGGGGCGAAAAAATCGCCCCTTTTAATTTTAAATAATTATTTTTTAGTGTTGCTTACCAAGAATAGCCTTACCTGTAGGTATTCTCGTATCGTCTACCATTTTTTGTACAGCTGGACTTGGTTCTTTAGTCATTAAACTAACTACAACCATCACAACTAAACAAATTGGTGCACCGATTAAACCAAATCTTAAGTGGTCGATACCTAAGAATGGAGTATTTACACCACCGAATATTGGCACAGAGAATTTAGGGAACACCCACAATAAGTATAATGTTCCTGAAGCAATTCCCGATACAATACCAGCGATTGCACCAGCTCTAGTAGCTCTCTTCCACCATACACCAAGTACAAGTGGGAAGAATAAGCCTGACATTGCAAAGTCGAATGCCCAAGCAACCGAACCTAAGATACTTGTTAGCCTGAAAGAGGCTATGTAAGCACCTGCAGCTCCGATTATTACTAGAAGTACACGAGCAACTAAAAGTCTTTTAGCTGTATCAGCTTTTGGATCTATGATTTTGTAGTAAATATCATGAGATAAAGCATTTGATATCGCTAAAACAAGACCGTCAGCAGTTGACATGGCAGCAGCCATACCACCAGCAAACACTAGTCCAGAGATTACAAACGGTAGTCCCGCTACTTCTGGAGTAGCTAATACTACAACGTCACCTCTCATGAACCATTCGTTCAACTGAAGTATACCGTCACCATTAAAGTCTGCGATAAATACTTGTTTAACTTCAGACCATCTTTGTACCCATTCTATTGACTGAACTTCAGAAATAGATTTTCCGATAATTCCAGTTGGTAGATTTGGATCCATTAATGCCAACTTAGACAATGTCGCTAACATAGGCGCTGAAGAGTAAAGTAAGAAAATAAAGAATAGCGACCATGCTACTGATTTTCTTGCTGCTCTAACAGAAGGAGTTGTAAAGTATCTCATTAAGATATGAGGTAACGATGCAGTTCCCACCATCATACAAATCGCTAACGATAAGTATTTCCAGACAGCCATTCCACCTTCAGGTACTCCAGAGTGAGTTCCAGAGATGTATTTCAATCCTCCTGGTACCCCAGCTGCTTTCATATCTGCGGCGCTGTTTTTAACTAGTCCAAATTGTTGTTCAAGTTCACCAAGTCTTGCAACTTCATCACCTAACATTAAGTGTGGGAAAATTCCTCCACCAACGTTTGAACTGATCCAGAATACTGGTATCAAGTAAGCGATGATTAATACAATGTACTGAGCAACCTGAGTCCAAGTTACGGCTCTCATTCCACCAAGCATTGAACAGATAAGGATACTTATTAATCCTACCCATACACCTGCTTCAAACGGAATTCCAAGAGCTCTAGAAGCAATTGTACCCGTAGCGTTAATTTGTGCAGTTACGTAAGTAAATGATGCTATGAAAAGCACGAATACTGCGCAAGCTCTTACGAGATTACCACCGTATCGTGTTCCGATAAAATCAGGAACTGTGTAACATCCAAATTTTCTTAGGTACGGAGCCATTAAAGTTGCAACAAGTACGTATCCACCTGTCCAACCTACTAAGAAGGCCATATAAGTATAACCACCAAAGTAAACTCCACCCGCTAAGGCTACGAATGAAGCACCTGACATCCAGTCAGCTGCTGTTGCCATCCCGTTAAATACGGTTGGCACTTGTCTTCCTGCAACATAGTAGGCATCTACTTGAATGGTTCGTGATAAATATCCGATTAAGGCATAAATCAAAACCGTGAAAGCTACAAACATCACTCCGATGTTTTTAGCTGACACACCAGCTTGTTCCGCAATAGCCATCAAAATGATGAATACTATGAAACCACCTGTGTAGGTCCCGTATATTTTAGGAAGGTTTTTTATAAAATCTCCTTTAAACATTAGTCATCCTCTCTTTCTGAGAAACCATGTTCTTCGTCGATTTTTTCTTGTTTATTTGCAGTCCAAAACAAGATTATCACAAAGGCAAGAAGCGAACCTTGCGCTGTCATGTAATATGCTAATGGATAGCCAAGAAAAGACATCGTGTTCAGTTCAGAACCAAACATGAAGATCACTAATGAGAAGAAAGCCCAAAGAACCAATGTTACGATCATATGGTTTTTGGTCTTATTCCAATATGCGTCTTTATTTGACATATTTCCCCCTATTTATTTTTAACTTTTTACGTAAAAAGTATTATTAGTTGTAGGAACCTTACCCATTATGAGTTTAATTTAAAGAGAAAAAAGGACCCTAAAACCAATATGAAATGCTATAAGTTAAGTAAAATAGGGGTTTTTAAAATACAACGTGAAATTGAATCTAGAAAAACTTAGAATCACTCTAAAAACAATGGGTGAATACTTATTCCCCGTAGAAAAAGTAACGAGTTATTTTAAAAGCATTAAATCTAAAAGCGATCTACAAAAATTTATTCAACAAAGATCAGCTCATGTTACACAAACAACTTTGTATGGTTACCTAAAGACCAGAATAGGCGTGAAGTATACAGCGATGGTTGAAGATGAGGTTTTTTCGAAATCAATTAACATTGCAAAGTGGAATATTTACATGATCGCTATTGCTGATTGTACTTTTTATACTTTTTCTTATTTGATAAGTGAAAAAAATCTCAAAGATAACGATTGTAAGGAAATTTATTTGGATATTATAGAAAGAGAAAAAAAAAATGGTTTAAGCGATGATATTTACCTTAAAGCAAAGAAAGAATTTTTAAATAGATATGAAAAAATAGATTTTCATAAATACTACTTAAATAAACCGTTTCAAGAAAGTTGTTTGGCACTTTTTAATTGGGCGCCTATTGCAGATGAATTAAAAACTTTAGACAAAGAAATAGTTTTAAATTCAATGAGATTGAAATGGAATCTAAAAATAGACGAATTTAAAAAGTTGACAAAGGATTTAAATTTTAATTAATCTTTATTCAGTCTGTTTTCAACAAGAGAAGTTACAACACTTGGATCTGCTAGAGTTGTAGTATCACCGAGATTATCAGGTTCATTTGCAGCAATTTTTCTTAAAATCCTTCTCATGATTTTACCGGATCTTGTTTTAGGTAGTCCTGGTGCAAATTGAATTATGTCTGGATAGCAAATGGGGCCAATTTGTTTTCTTACCCATTGTTTAAGATCTCTTTCCAAATCACCTGTGGGACTTTCACCTGCATTTAAAGTCACATAGCAGTACAAACCATTTCCTTTAATGCTATGAGGAAAACCAACCACTGCTGCTTCAGCAACTTTAGGGTGCGCTACAAATGCACTTTCGATCTCTGCGGTTCCAAGATTATGACCTGACACAATAATAACATCGTCTACCCTACCTGTAATCCAATAATAACCATCCTTGTCCCTTCTACATCCATCGCCAGTAAAATATTTTCCATCGAATTGTGAGAAATAAGTATCTATAAATCTTTGATGATCGCCGTATACAGTTCTCATTTGTCCTGGCCAAGAACTAGCCATACATAACCTTCCTTGTCCTTCACCCTTTATAATTTTTCCATCTTTATCTACTAACACAGGTTTAATTCCGTAAAATGGTTTTGTTGCTGAACCTGGTTTTAAATCTATAGCGCCAGGTTGAGGTGCTATTAATATTCCTCCAGTTTCCGTTTGCCACCAAGTATCTACAATCGGACACCTAGAATCACCTACAGTTTTGTAATACCACATCCAAGCCTCAGGATTAATCGGTTCACCAACAGTGCCTAATAGTTTTAAAGATTTTCTGCTTGTTTTTTTAACTGGACTATCTCCCTCCCTCATTAAAGCACGAATAGCAGTAGGAGCAGTGTAAAAAGTATTAACTTTATATTTATCTACGATTTGCCACCACCTTGAGTTATCAGGATAATTTGGAACCCCTTCAAACATAATTGTAGTTGCGCCATTAGCAAGCGGACCATAAATAATATAACTATGACCAGTGACCCAACCAATGTCTGCAGTACACCAATAAATATCATTAGGTTTATAATCAAAAATATATTGATGAGTCATTGAGGCATAAACCATATATCCCCCTGTAGTATGTAAAACTCCTTTTGGTTTACCAGTGGAACCAGAGGTGTAAAGAATAAATAATGGATCTTCAGCACTCATTTCTTCAGGATCACATTTTGTTGTAACAGATGAAATTAGTTTTTTGTATGAAACATCTCTTTCTTCATTCCAATTAACTTGATTACCTGTTCTCTCAACTACAACACACTTCTTAACATTTGGACACTGATCTAAAGCTTCATCTGCAATTTTTTTAAGAGGAATAATTTTTCCACCTCTTACACCTTCATCTGCTGTAATTAAATATTCTGACTCACAATCTGTGATCCTAGTAGCAATAGAGTCTGGTGAGAAACCGCCGAAAATAATTGAGTGGACTGCACCTATTCGCGCGCAAGCCAACATGATGTAAGCCAGTTCAGGAATCATTGTTAAGTAAATTGTTACTCGATCTCCTTTTTGGACGCCTAAACTTTTTAAACCATTTGCTGCCTTACAAACATTTTGATGCAATTCTTTATAAGATATCTTTTTAGAGTCAGCTGGATCATCGCCTACCCAAATTATTGCAGTTTTGCTTGGATTTTTTTTAAGATGTCTATCAATACAATTAGCTGATGCGTTTAATGTTCCATCATAAAACCATTTTATTTTTACTTCTTCTTTGCTGTATTTAACGTCTTTAATTTTAGAGTATTTTTTAATCCAAGTAATTCTTTTTCCTTCTTTAGCCCAAAATTTATCGTTTTCTTTGATTGAAAGTTTATATTTCTTTTTATATTTCGACTCATTCACATAGGCATGATTTGCCCAACTTTCTGAAACTTTTATTAAAGATTTTCCATCCACATCTTCCAAAAGCTTTGGAGCCTTAAAGTTAAACTTTCTTGGTCTTAATTTCCTTGATCTAGATTTTGATTTTTTTCTTTTTTTTGATTGCGATTTTCTTGTTTTTTTTAATTTTTTAGATTTCTTTTTAGATCTGATAATTTTTTTAGACTTTTTCCCTCTAGTCTTTTTGGTCTTTTTTGATTTCTTTTTCTTTTTTTTTCTCTTAGCCACAATTTCTCCTAATTAGGCTTTATTTTACCCATCTTATAAATAATTTTCCAGCTTTTAAAATCAATTGGCATAACTGATAATCTACTCTGTTTGATAAGTGGTAAATGAGAAATAGTCTTCGTTTTTTTAATTTTTTCAAGTGATACAGGGTATTTTATATACTCTTCAAACCTAACCTGAACTGCTACAAATCTTTTTTTTTTATCAGTTTTGTCAATAAATGCCTCTTTAATTACTTTTACTATGCCAACAATTTCTTTTCCAATATTTGAATGATAAAAAAAACAGAGATCACCCGTTTTCATTGCTTTTAAATTGTTGGCTGCTTGATAGTTTCTAACACCATCCCAAGCCACCCCTTTTTTTCCAGCTTTCATTTGTTGCTCAATTGACCAAACGTCTGGTTCGGATTTCATTAACCAATATTGCATTACAATTTTAGACCAGGCCCTTTCATGTAAGGAGCATTTTTATCTAAAGGCCATCTTGATTTTGCAGAAATATTTACATCATCAATCATATTTTTTTTAAACCTTTGTATTCCTGCCCAAGCAATCATCGCAGCATTATCACCACAAAACTTTAGATCTGGATAAATAGTTTCAAAGTTGATTTCATTCGATAAAGTTGATAAATTTTCTCTTATTGTCTCGTTGGCTGCAACACCACCTGCAACAATTAGTTGAAAATTTTCTTCTTTTGTTTTTTCTCTAAACATTTCAACAGCAACTTTAGTTTTTTTGTAAAGAATTCTATTAATTGTATTTTGAAATGAGGCCGCTAAATTATATCTCAACTTTTCTTCCCCATTGATCTTTTTAGACACCCTTAGAACTGCTGTTTTAAGACCCGCAAAAGATAAGTTGCATCCTGCTTTATTTATTATTGGTTCAGGAAGTTTAAAAAAGTTTTTGTCTCCTAATTTTGCAAATTTTTCAACACTTGGTCCACCTGGATAACCTAGGTCCAACATTTTTGCAGTTTTATCAAATGCTTCACCCAAAGCATCGTCGATTGTTGTTCCTAATTGTTCGTATTCATTAACATCTTTAACTATTAAAAATTGAGTATGACCCCCTGAAATTAATAATAATAAATAAGGAAATTTAATTTTTTTTTCTAAGCCAGGACTTAATGCATGTCCTTCCAAATGATTCACTCCAATAAAAGGTTTATTAGAAAATGCAGCGATTGATTTTCCAATATTTAAACCAACAGTTAAACAAACTATTAAACCAGGTCCAGCAGTTGCTGCAACACCATCAACTTCATCAATAGAAATTTTACTTTCTTTAAAAGCTGTATCAATAATGTACTCAATATTTTCAAGGTGAGCTCTAGCTGCTAACTCAGGCACAACACCACCAAATTTTTTATGTTCTTCGATCTGACTTGAAACTATATTCGATAGAATATCTGCAGTTCCTTTGTCATTTTCTCTTATGACAGCAGCAGCAGTTTCATCGCAACTGGTTTCTATTCCAAGAAAAGTTATTTTCTTTGCCATTTTATGTTCAATTATTTAAATAGTATAATTTAGATCTTTCAAATATATAATCAATTTATGACTAAAATTACAATCGGCGCCAGAGGAAGTAAGCTTTCAATTGCTTATGTTGAAAAAGTGAAAGGGCTCTTAATTAAAAAAAATACTGATTTGAATGAAGAAAATATCGATTTTAAAGCTATAAAAACATCTGGCGATATTAATCAAAACGTAAAATTATCTGAAATAGGTGGTAAAAAACTATTTTGTAAAGAAATTGAAGATAAGCTTTTGAAGAAAGAAATTGATATTGCTGTTCATTCCTTAAAAGATATGGAGTTTGTAGAGGATAGTAACCTTATCATTGGTGCATATATAAAGCGAAATGATTATAGAGATGTAATTATTAGCAATAAGATTAAAAACTTAGAAGATTTAAAGGGTAAAATAGTTATTGGCTCAAGTTCAAGAAGAAGAGAGTTACAACTTAAAAAAATTAATAAAAATATTTCTGTGACAAGTATGAGAGGAAATATTGATACTAGGATAAAAAAACTTGAAGAAGGTAAATTAGATGGAGTAATCTTAGCTGCAGCAGGAGTTAAAAGTTTAAATTTAGATGATAAAATAGGTCTTTCTTTTAAAAGTGAAGAAGTTTTACCAGCGGTAGGTCAAGGAATTATAGCTGTTCAATGTAATAAAAATGACGATGAAGTTAAAAATCTTTTGAGAAATATAAATGATGCAGAAACAGAAGTATGTGCAAAATCTGAACGTGCAATGTTACATGCAATCAAAGGTGATTGCGAAACAGCTATTGGTGGTTTAGCAATAATAGAAAATAACAATCTTAAATTGACAGCTCAATTATTTTCAGATTCAGGATTAAAAAGTTATCAGTATGAGATGACGGGCAAAATTAGTGAAGCAGCAAATATTGGAAAATCAGTAGGGGAGGAACTATTAAAACTTGCAGGATCTGAATTTAAAAAAAAATGAATATTTTAATTACAAGACCTCTAATAGACTCAGAAGATTTAATGGGAAAGCTTTTTTCTCTTGGACATAAGATTGTTCACATCCCTACTCTAAAGATCTCAGCAGCTAATGTTAGTCCAGTTGATGCAAAAAAATATGATGCATTCATTTTCACTAGTGCAAATGCTATAAGATATTTAAAGTTGAACAATCAAGATAATGGTAAGTTATGTTTTTGCGTTGGCGCTATTACAGAAAAAATTGTAAGGCAAAAAGGGTACAATAATACGATTTCAGCAGGCGGAACTATAAACGCTTTAAAAAATATTATTTTAAATTCTGATCAAATTGATAAAAAAAAATCTATTGCTTACTTTTGCGGAGATTACATTTCTTCTAATCTAGATATTGAACTTAAAAATGATGGATTTCAGATTGATAAGATTATCAACTACACTTCTGAAAAAATTACTGAGCTTAATGAGGAAAATAACAAAATAATTAATAATCATCCTCCTGACATAATTTTTATTTATTCTAAAAGAAGCGCCGAAAGCTTTATTGAAATAGTAAAAAAATACTCTCTTAATGGGTTGGTGACAGAGTCTAGAGTATTATGTATAAGTGAAAAAGTTTTAAGTGTATTTAAAGACTCGGGATGGAAAAAATTAGAAATTTTCCAACCAGGAGGAGAATTGGAAAAATTGAAAGTTTAAACAAATGGAAGTACTACAAAATTTTAAAAATTTATTTTTTGATGTGTGGAACAAAGGCATATCTGGAATTAATATTTCAGAGATAATAATTGCATTGCTAATTTTTTTATTTTTTTTATTTTTAAGGGGTGTTTTTTCTAAGTTTGTAGTGAAAAGATTGGAAAATTACGTGTCAAAATCTACAAATAATTTTGATAACTCTCTTGTTTTTTCAATGGAAGGGCCAGCAAAATTCTTTCCAGTGGTTTTAGGATTTTTTGTCTCTACAAGTTATTTAACAGTTGAAACACAAGCAGCTGAATTTTTAGAAACTATTAATCGATCTTTAATAACTATTTTAATATTTTGGACAATTCATCAAGTCATAGGACCTTTATCGGTGGTTATTAAATCGGTTGGAGGTTTACTTTCAAAAGATTTAATCAATTGGATTATAAAGGCCATAAAAGTTTTAATTTTTATTTTGGGAGCTGCAGCTGTTCTCGAACTTTGGGGAATAAAAATTGGCCCTATCATTGCTGGTTTAGGTTTATTTGGTGTAGCAGTTGCACTTGGAGCTCAAGATTTATTTAAAAACTTAATCTCGGGCATATTAGTTTTAGTTGAGAGAAGATTTCAAGTTGGTGATTGGATTTACGTAGAGGGAGTAATTGAAGGAACTGTAGAGAGCATCGGCTTTAGATCAACTGTAGTAAGAAGGTTTGATAAATCTTTAGCAACGATCCCAAATTTTCAATTTGCTGAAAATGCAGTGATTAATAATACTCAAACAACAAACAGAAGAATTAATTGGATGATTGGTTTAGAATATCGAACCACTAGCGAACAATTGAAAAATATTAAAAAAGAAATTGAAGACTATATTAAAAAGAATGATGATTTTGTTAAATCTGAGGACACTTTGTTATCAGTTAAAATAGATCAATTTGCTGCAAGCTCTATAGATATTAGATTAATTTGTTTTACAAAAACAAGGCAATTCCAAGAGTGGCTTAATGTAAAAGATACTTTGGCTTTAGAGATTAAAAACATTGTAGAAAAAAATAAAGCTTCATTTGCGTTCCCAAGCACATCGGTTTATGTGGAGAAAAATTCATGAAGTCAGCTTTAATACTGTTTGACAATGTAATTACTCTTTACATTTGGATATTAATCATCAACGCAGTTATAAGTTGGTTAGTTGCATTTAACGTCTTAAACACTGGAAATAGATTTGTTTATGCAGTTCTTGATTTTTCTTATAGATTAACTGCTCCACCTTTAAACTATATAAGAAGATTTTTACCTAACTTAGGTTCAATAGATATTTCTCCTGTAATATTAATTTTAGCACTTATGTTTTTAAGAAATTTTATTTTCGAAATGTTTGCCCCAAGCTTATTTTAATGATGATTATTGATGGAAAAAAAGAAGCTGAAATTTTAAGAAAAGAGATTAAAAAAGAAATTGAGTCATTAAAATCTAAAGATAATAAAGTTCCTGGATTAACCGTCATACTAATTGGTGATTTTGCTCCAAGCCAGATTTATGTTAAGAATAAAGAAAAAAGTGCCGAAGAGGTTGGAATAAATTCAAATGTTGTCAGATACTCAAAAGAAGTTAAAGAAGAAGAAGTTTTAAAAAAGATTGAAGATCTTAATAATGATACCGATGTTTCAGGAATACTAGTTCAACTACCCTTGCCTCCTCAAATTAATAAAGAAAAGATTATAAATGCCGTAAGTCCTAAAAAAGATGTAGACGGATTTCATCCTATAAATGTTGGTAACCTTTCATCTGGTTATGATGCTTTGGTTCCTTGTACGCCTTTAGGATGCTTGTATTTGATAAAAAAAGTCGAAAAAAATTTATCAGGAAAACATGCAGTTATAATTGGTAGATCAAATTTAAATGGCAAACCTATGGCTCAACTACTTTTAAAAGAAAATTGTACAGTTACAATTGTTCATTCAAAAACGAAAGATTTAAAACAAGAGTGTTTAAAGGCTGATATCCTAGTTGCTGCAGTCGGAGTAGCTAAATTAGTAAAAGAAGATTGGGTAAAAAAAAATTCAATAGTTATTGACGTAGGAATAAACAAAGTGGGAGATAAAATTGTAGGAGACGTAGATTTTGATGCTGTAAAAGAAAAATCCAAAGCTATAACTCCGGTTCCTGGCGGGGTAGGACCAATGACTATTGCTTGTTTGCTTAAGAATACCTTGGATTGTTTTAAAGCTCGTTAGACTTTGATTTATCAATTTTCAAGTATTTACTATTTCTAAATCTAATTATTACAGTAGCTAAGGCTACAATTAAAATTGCAACAGATATATAAATTAAGTTTGTTGGATCACTCTCTTTGTCCTGTAATATGATAAATCGGGCTAATGCTGTTATTGCAATTACCAAAGGATAAGTAATTCTAACTGCTCTAGTTTCCCAATAAGATCTAACTAATCCGATAACTTCTATGTAAATAAACATTAAAAGCAGGTCTGCTAACGTGATATCTCTGTTCTCATACATTTCTCTCATCTCTAAAAAGAAAGCAATGATCGTTGAGATTAGCACCACCACAACGGCAACTAGCTGAATATTTCGAATCGAATTGTTCATCAATGGCATTGTATCAAAAATTTAGCCTTTGTTTAACTGTTTAGAGTGAAATTTAATAAAATTTTCAACTTTTTTCTTATTAAAGGTTTTATTTTCTTCAAAAGAAACTTTCTTCATTGAATAAGCTTTGTTTTTTGTTTTTCTTGAAAGAATTGTAATATTTCCTTTGTACAAACTCAAAATTATTTCACCAGAAACTTGATTTCTTTTTTTATCAATTATTTTTTGAAGTTTAATTCTTTTTTTTGAAAACCAATATCCATTATAAACTAATTTAGCGTATTCAGGCATAACTCTCTCTTTATCGTGTGCTGTATCTTTATCTAAAGTTACTGACTCCATCGCTCTATGTGCTGCATATAATAAAGTTCCACCTGGTGTTTCGTAAACACCTCTTGATTTAATACCGATAAATCTATTTTCAACAAGATCCACTCTTCCAATGCCATTTTTTCCTGCAAGAATATTTAATTTATCTAAAAGTTTATCAGGCCTTAATTTTTTCCCATTTATGGCAATTGGATCACTATTTTTAAAAGAAATTTTTACTTTTGTTTTTTTATTTGGAGCTTTTTCTGGTGAAACAGTTCTTTGAAAAATAAATTCTGGTGCGGAATTTTTTGGATTTTCCAAAACTTTACCTTCAGTAGAAGTGTGAAAAATATTATCATCAACGGAGAATGGTGGAGCGCCTTTTTTATCTTTTGGAATTGGAATGTTATTTTTTTTTGCATATTTAATTAAGTCTGCTCTTGATTGTAATTTCCACTCTCTCCAAGGCGCGATAGTTTTAATTTTTTTTCCACCAAAAAAAGCATAACCAAGTTCAAATCTAACCTGATCATTACCTTTTCCTGTGGCTCCATGGGACACTGCGTAAGCCTTAAATTTTTTTGCAATGGCAACCTGTCTTTTAGCTATTAAAGGTCTAGCAATTGAAGTGCCAAGTAAATAAATACCTTCGTAAACAGCATGTGCTCTGACCATTGGAAACACATAGTCCTTCACAAAGATATTTTTTAAATCTTCGATTATTATATTTTTTACTCCTAGACGTTTTGCGTTAGTTATAATTTTTTTTCTATTAATTTCTTGGCCAATATCTGAAGTATAGGCAATTACTTCTGCTTTATAATTTTCTTGCAACCATCTTAAAATAATTGAAGTATCTAGTCCGCCAGAGTAGGCTAATACAATTTTTTTCATCTAGCCGCAGGTTTTTTTTGCGGTGTTATATGCTTTTGTAAATCCCATCATTGAATAATGATCAGTAGTTTCCGCACCTTTTGTTGTTCTAGCTTTAACAATAAGATTTGTTGCTCTTTTCATTAGTTTAATAAAATTTCTTTCTTCTTGATCATCTAATAACCAAGCGAAATTTTTTTGCGAGAAAAAGGAATACCTTTTTTTCCCTGAACTAGCAGTAACAGTAGAGCTTTTATAATCGTGGCCACTTGTAATGCTAACTTCGTCTTTGATGTTCTCACCAGGTCTAAAAGTTACAAACAACTTAGATTGCTCTCTCTGAATTGCCCCAGGTGCCCTCTTTGTAGGAACGGTTTGAGCAAAACAAATTTTACCCTTTTCTGTTTCTGCAGTAAAACTCTCCCAATTTTTATATTTACCAGTTGATCTTGGCGCATTAGCAAATACGTTGAAAGAAAAGATTGTAAGAATAATTATAATAAAAAATTTTTTGACCATCGTAGTTCATTTTTATACTAAATTAATTTGATTTCAACGCTCGATTAAGGTGATGGATTAGGGTTCTTGTTATGGATTTCGTTTACTTTATCCATCATCTCATCCGTAAATTCTATATTAATACTTTCTACATTCTCCTTTAATTGATCCATAGTTGTTGCTCCGATAATATTACTAGTAACGAATGGTCTAGAATTTACAAAAGATTGTGCTAGCTGAACCATTGTTAAGTTTAATTCATTAGCAAGTTTGAAATATTTATCATAGGCCTCCATAGCTAAAGGATTTAAATGTCTCTCCCAGCCTTTGAATAGTGCCATTCTAGAATCTTTTGGCATTTTACCGTTTCTATATTTTCCAGATAATCCTCCTGCTGCAAGAGGATAGTAGACGAGTAAACCACATTTCTCCCTAATAGAAATTTCTGACATACCTATTTCGTAAGTTCTATTCACTAAATTATACGGATTTTGCACTGACATCATTCTTGGCGCACCTTTATTTTTTGAGATTTCAAGATACCTAGACAATCCATATGGTGTTTCATTAGACATACCAATATACCTTATCTTTCCACTCTTTATATATTTTTCTAAAGCCTCTAGGATATCTTCAAAGCTATTCCAATTTCCTTCTTTATTATTATAAAGAAAATCTCTATTACCAAAATAATTTGTAGATCTTTCAGGCCAGTGTAGTTGATATAAATCAATGTAATCAGTTTTTAATCGTTTTAAACTACCATCAATAGCTTCTCCAATTTTTTTTTCATCAAAATTGTTTCCTCCACCTCTTATCCAGTTACATCCTGGTCCAGAAACTTTGGAAGCTAAAATAATTTTATCTCTATTTTTTCTTTTTTGGAACCAATTACCAATCATCATTTCAGTTTTGCCAAAGGACTCCGAAGTTGGTGGAACTGAGTAAAGTTCCGCTGTATCAAAAAAATTTATTCCTTTCGATACCGCATAGTCCATTTGCTCAAAAGCATCTTTCTCAGTATTTTGAGTTCCCCATGTCATAGTACCCAGACAAATTAAACTCACATCAATATCTGTAGTTCCGAGTTTTCTAAATTTCATAAAAATTAATATTTACGGCTCTTTTTTAGGTCAATTTTTGACTATTGAAAAGATTATAAAAAAACATATATATAACTTATGGAATTTAACAAACAAACATCAACAGTAAGATCATCAGCCTCTGAAGCAATTCTAGATCAGGGTTTACGTTCTTACATGCTTAAGGTCTATAACTACATGGCTTCAGGTGTTTTATTAACTGGTTTTATAGCTCTAGCTTTTTTTAAAATGGCTGTTGTAACTTCAAACGAAGGACAGATCATTGGTTTAACAAACTTTGGAAATACAATTTACGCCTCGGGACTTAAATGGGTTATCATGTTGGCTCCTTTAGCAGTAGTTTTTTATATGAGTTTTGGAATAGCAAAAATGTCTGCAGCTAAAGCGCAAACTACTTTTTGGATTTTTGCTGCATTGATGGGCGCATCACTTTCATCGATATTTTTAATTTACACTGGAGCAAGCATAACTAGAGTTTTTTTCATAACTGCTGGAACATTTGGTGCAATGAGTATTTACGGCTACACTACTAAAAAAGATCTAACAAAGTTAGGATCTTTTTTAATAATGGGACTTTTCGGAATTATAATAGCATCACTAGTTAATATTTTTATGAAATCTACAATGATGTACTTTGTAATTTCTATAATTGGTGTATTAGTTTTCGTAGGTCTAACAGCTTATGATACTCAAAAAATAAAGAACATGTATTTAGTAAGTGACAGCGGAGAGATGATGGGTAAAAAAGCTGTTATGGGTGCACTTACATTATACCTAGACTTTATAAATTTATTTATAATGCTTTTAAGACTTTTTGGTCAAAGAAGATAATTACTTTACTAATTTTAATTTATTCCAACTAGTTTTACTTATCAGCTGATTTAAATTTTCAGATTTTTTTAGAATGGCTCCGTTTTTATCCTTGATGAGATACTTTTCATTAAAATATCTTGGTTTGAGATTCTTCAAAATTCTTAAGACAGGTTTCTCAGAGGCTCTTTGATAAACATCAAACGAAACTTCTTTTATACCAGAAGTAAATGAATAGTCTTTCCATGAACCGTTTGAAACCATTCTTGCATACAAATTTAAGATACTTTGTAATTCTTTTTTAATAAAAAATTTTTCTTTTTCATTTCTTTTAGATTCATTATTTACTATTAGTTTTATTTTGTTCATAACTTATACCTATTTATTAGCGGCAACTGCATCGCAGTAAAAATTATTGTAATCGGCAACATGCCCCAAACTTTAAAGTTAACCCAAGTTGCCTCAGGCTGAGTTCGCCAGACAACTTCATTTAATAAAGCTAAAAATATAAAAAAATAAGCCCATCTTGAATTAAGTTTTCCCCATCCTTCTTCATTTAATTGAAATGCGGTCTGCAAAAAAATTTTTAAAAAATTTCTATTAAATAAAGATTTACTAACAAGAAGAATAGCTGCAAATATTAAATTTACTATTGTTGGTTTCATATAGATAAAAATCGGATTATTAAAATATAATGTTAAACCGCCAAATATAGAAATCACTACAGCACCAATTAGAGGAACATATGGAATTTTTTTTTCAACAAAGTACATGATAGCTACAGCTACTAATGTTGAAATTATTAATGGAGGAATAGCTGCTTTTAAGTCATTACCGCTTTTATAGTAAATAGTAAAAAAAATTAATAACGGGCCAAAGTCTGTAATAAATTTTAAAAACGACTTATTCACAAATAAATATTAGCATATAATAAAATTTTATTACATTAGATATTGATTTCTAGATAAAAATTATTAACTATCTGGTATGGGCGCAAGTAATACAGCTAAATTTTCAATCGGTGAAGTTGTTAAACATAGGCACTTCGATTTTAGGGGTGTAATTTATGATGTAGATTTTGAATTTAATAATTCAGAGGAATGGTATCAATCTATACCGAAAGAAGTTAGACCAAGAAAGGATCAACCATTTTACCATTTACTTGCTGAGAGCAATGACGTTACTTATGAAGCGTATGTCTCTGAACAAAATCTTCTTTTGGATAAATCAAAAGAACCGCTTAAGCACCCTCTTATAGAGGAGATCTTTTCAGGAAAAAAAGGCTCAAGTTACCACAAAATATCCAACTGATATTTCCTGCCTAAAATTTAACAATTTTTACTCAAACCTCAGACACAGAGAGACTATATAATTTTAGTGTTTTAGCCCAATTGAGGATGAACTTCTTTAGTTAACTCCCTCCTAATTCTCAGTTGGGCCCATAATACAACTTCACATAAAAAAAATATTATAGTAGTTAAAGTGTTATGTTTAAAATTTTTAGCTTAAGCAATGTATTTTTTTGGATTGAGAAGTTAATTGGATTCATAAATTCAGTTTTTTTCATTTTGCTATTAGTCGCGCTATCTTTTGCTCTGATTTTTTCTCCGCCTGATTATTTACAGGGAGATAGTGTAAGAATAATGTACGTACATGTTCCGTCAGCATGGATTGGTTTAGCCTCTTTTTCTTCAATTGCCATATTATCTATCGCTCATTTTATTTTTAAAATTAAAAATATCAAATTAATAACTAAAAGCATTGCTCCAATAGGTCTTATGTTTACATGCTTGGCATTAGTTACAGGTTCTATCTGGGGTCAACCCACATGGGGAACATGGTGGGCTTGGGATGCTCGAATAACATCAATGTTGATCCTTGCTCTTTTTTATATAGGATTTATTTCAACTCACAAATTGATTAATGATGAAGACAAAGCAAACAAAGTTTCTAGTATTATTGCGATAATAGGTTTAATCAATATTCCCATAATTAAGTACTCCGTTGATTGGTGGAATACACTTCATCAACCTGCTAGTATTAAGTTAACTGGAGAGAGTTCAATCCATTCTTCTATGTTAATGCCATTATTGTTAATGTTTTTTGTCTTAATATTGTATTGTGCGCTAATTTTTCTGATGAAATACAAGACAGAAATCATTAAAATAAAGAAAAAAAGCTTAAAAAGATTATGATACAGAATTTTTTATCAATGAACGGTTACGGTTTATTTGTATGGGGATCTTTCGCAATTACTTTTATTGCATGTGGATTGCTTTACTACAAAACACTCAAAACACTTAAAAAATACGAGAGAGATTTTGCGAAAGAAATTAACGAGCTTTCATCTGAAAGAAAGAAAATAGTTATCGAGAATTCAAAAATAGCTTCACAAGTTCTATCCTCATCTAGCACAACTATTTAAAGCTTTTAATGCTCCCAAAAAAAGTAAAAAAAAGAGCATCACTCTTAGCCATAACGTTACTTATATCGGTAATTGGAATATTTTTTATACTTCAATCATTAAACAAAAATATTTTATATTTCAAATCTCCTACAGATATAAAAAATAATCAAAATATTAATTTTGATAAAAAAATTAGAGTAGGAGGAATGGTTAAAAAAAATTCATTGATAATTAAAGAAGAAGAAATAAAGTTTATAATCACTGATTTTAATAACGAGCTAAATATAAGCTTCAGTGGTACAGTTCCAAATTTATTTTCAGAGGAAAAAGGTGTTGTTGCAGAAGGAAAATTACAAGATAAGACTTTTTTTATTGCCGATAGAATTTTAGCAAAACACGATGAAAATTATATGCCTCCAGAATTAAAAGATATGATGAAAAAAAATGCTAAGTAATCTAGGAAATATTTTATTATTTTTAAATGTAATCTTAAGTTTAAGTATTATTTATGTTGCTAACAGAAATCTAAAAATATCTGGAGGAGTAGATAAAAATATTTTTCAACTAAGTTTAATCCAGAGCACCTCAATAATTGTTTGCTTTTTTGTTTTGATAGCTGCTTTTATTGTATCAGATTTTTCTTTAATTACCGTTTATCAAAACTCACATTCTTTAAAACCTTTATTTTATAAGATCACAGGAACGTGGGGAAATCATGAAGGAAGCCTAATACTTTGGGCAATCATTCTCTCAATATTTTCTTTTTTATTTTTAGTTTACAATAAAAATCACCCAAAAAAATTTAGACTTTTAACTTTAATAATTCAAAATATTTTAATACTTGGTTTTCTCTTTTTTATTCTTTTTAATTCAAATCCTTTCAGTAAAATTTCTCCAATTCCATCAGAAGGTTTAGGTTTAAATCCAATACTACAAGATCCTGCTTTAGCTATTCATCCTCCGTTACTTTATGTAGGTTTTGTTGGTGCATCTATTTATTTTTCAGCAGCAATAGCATCATTAATTACGAATTATTCAGAGAAATCATTTTCTCATTCTATAAAAAATTGGGTCTTAATATCTTGGTGCTTTCAAACACTTGGAATTCTTGTTGGATCTATATGGGCTTACTATGAATTGGGCTGGGGAGGTTTTTGGTTTTGGGATCCAGTAGAAAATGCTTCTTTGTTACCTTGGTTTGCTATGACTGCTTTATTTCATTCATTAATTGTTTTCGAAAAAAGAAATCTATTTTATTTTTGGGTAATTATTCTATGTTTAATTACATTTACTTTGAGTGTTACAGGCACCTTTTTAGTAAGATCTGGGATTTTAAATTCTGTTCATACATTTGCGAGCGATCCAACAAGGGGAATCTATATATTAATATTCTTAAGTTTAATGATATTTGGATCTATTTTTCTACTCTTTAAAAAGTATAAAAAAGAAAATTATGATTTAAATCGAAACAGTAAAGAAACATTCATTTTAGTTAATAACTGGTTCATGATGTTTTACTTAATTACCGTTTTGTTAGGTACTATTTACCCAATTTTCACTGATGCTCTAACAGATAATAAAATTTCGGTAGGCCCACCTTTTTACAATGCAATTATATTTCCGGTGGTTGTTGTATTTCTTCTATTTATGGCTTTAGGACCTGAAGCAAAATGGATAAAAAACAAATTTGAAAACATAAGAACTTATATTCTAATATTAACTGGCGCGATTGGTTTAAATTTGGCAATAATATTTTTCTTTAAAAGTTATTCCCTACTATCTAATTTTATTATTATCAGCGCTCTATTTTTGATCATTTCTTCTTTAATGGATATAGCAAAAGCTATTAAAAAAAATAAATTAGATTTTGCTAGAATAATTTCACATACGTCTTTTGGCTTTTTAGTTTTGTTCATTGGATTGAATGATATTTTTACGTTGGAAAAAGATTATAATATTAAATTAGGGGAAATAAAAAATTTTGAAAATTACTCTATTCAGTTACAGAATTTAGATTTAAAAGATTATAAAAATTATCAAGCAGTTATTGGAAAATTAGAAATAAAAAATATAAATTCAAACCAAACTAATATTTTAAATCCAGAAATAAGAATTTACGACAAGCCTAAAACTTTAACCTATGAAGCAGCTATTAAAACCAGCTTAATAAAAGATTATTATTTAACTATGAGCAATATTGATAGATCAGATTATTACAACATTAAGTTTCAAAAAAAACCATTAATGATTTGGATTTGGATATCGGTAATTATGATTGTTGTTGGTGGCTCTTTAAGATTATTTAGTAATGCAAAAAATAATTAAGATAATAATTTTATTCATTTTTTTATTTGTGATAGGCATATTTTATATAAGTCTAACGAGAGACACAAATTATAGCACCTCAAGTTTAATAAATAAGGAGACACCTGAATTTAAAATTATTTCTTTTGATGACTCAAATTTCTTAACCAGAGATGATATAAAAAAATATGATTATACACTTATAAATTTTTGGGCATCATGGTGTGCTCCCTGCAGAATTGAACATCCTATATTGATGAAATTGTCCCAAAAAAAAAATTTAATGTTACTAGGTATCAATTTTAAGGATAAAGAGCTTCAAGCTAAAACTTTTTTAAGTGAGTTAGATAATCCTTATGATTTATTAGCGAAAGATAAAAATGGCAAAAATTCAGTGAAATTTGGAATTTATGGAATTCCAGAAAGTATACTAATTAATAAAGAATTAGTGATTATAAAAAAATTTGTAGGTCCGCTTTCAGTTGATGATTTTAACAATATTATTAAAATTATAGAGTAATTATGAAATTAAATTTACTTTTATTATTATTTATTTTTTTTTCAAAATTTTCTTTTGCTACAGAAAAGATCGTTGATCCAAATTTAATTCATAAAAATTTACGCTGTCTAGTCTGCCAAGGACAATCAATTTCGGACTCAAACTCTGACTTTGCGCAGACAATAAAATTAGTCGTGAAAGATTTAATTGATGAGGGCAAAACAGAAGATGAAATTTATGAATTTATGTCCGATAAATATGGAGACTGGATTGTTTTTAAGCCTCAATTTAATACTCAAAATTCCCTATTATGGATTTTGCCTTATATTGTCTTAATTTTTGGTGGTTTTTTCATTTTTTCTTTTCTTAAAAAGAGGCAATAAGGCTTTAAAGGAAACTGTACATATTAAACATTTAGTTGTATTTTTTTGTATGAAATTCAAACTGCTTATAAATTTATTATTCACTTTCATCATTTTTGTTCATGCACATGCAGACCAGGGAGATGCAGATATATCATTTTACACAGGTACTTTTGATGTAATAGATAAAGAGGGGGACGATCAAACCACTTTATTTGGAATAGAACACAAAAATCCAAATTTATTTAGGGATACTTTTCTCGGAAAGTTCAAACCTGTCACAGGAGCTTTTATGACAGGAAATAGTTCAGTTTATCTTTACACAGGGATAGAAGGACAATATGGAATCGGTCCCTTAAAAATTTTACCAAGTTTTACTCCTGGTTATTATGAAAAAGGAGACGGTAAAGATTTAGGTAGTGTATTAGAGTTTAAAAGTGAACTGAAGGTAGGGTTTGATATTTTCGAAAATTCTAAGTTAAGTTATAGTTATAGCCATATTTCTAATAATGACTGGGGCGAAACTAATCCAGGAACAGATAACCAACAGATAACTTTTTCTAAGAACTTTTAATAATAATGAGTCTTGAAGATTGCTATAATTTTGAAGATTTTAGAAGACTAGCAAAAAAAAACTTACCTGCTCCAATTTTTCATTACATAGATGGAGGCTCTGATGATGAAACTACTTTAAAAAGAAATACAGAGTCATTTTTAAAATGTGATTTAGTTCCTAACATTCTGGCAAGTGTTGGAGAACCTGATCTTTCAACAACTGTTTTTGGTCAAAAAATTGATATGCCTTTATTTTTGGCACCAACTGCAATGCAAAGATTATATCATCATGATGGAGACAAAGCATCCGCTAGAGCTGCAGAAAAATTTGGAACATTTTACAGTATGTCGACTATGGCAACTTCTTCTATTGAGGAAATAGCCAATGTTGCAAGCGGACCTAAGATGTTTCAACTTTATATTCATAAAGACCAAGGTTTAACAGATAATTTAATAGATAGATGTAAAACAGCAGGATTTAAATCTTTGTGTTTAACTGTTGATACAGTTGTAGCAGGGAATAGAGAAAGAGATCATAAATGGGGTTTTACCACGCCACCAAAATTAACTTTAAAAAGTATCATGAGTTTTGCAATGCATCCTAAATGGGCATTTAATTATTTAACTAATAAAAAATTTGAGTTAGCAAATGTTTCTCATTGGACGAAAAAAGGATCTAGTATCGCGAAAGGAGTAATGGATTATATCAACGAACAATATGATCCAGCTATGAGTTGGAAAGATGCTGAGTATGTCGTGAAAAAATGGGGAGGACCATTTGCATTAAAAGGTGTTATGTCGGTTGAAGATGCAAAAAGAGCGATTGATATTGGAGCTTCTGCAATTTTATTATCTAATCACGGTGGGAGACAACTTGATGGTTCACGATCACCTTTCGATCAACTGCCAGCAATAAAGGAGGCAGTTGGAGATAAATTAGAAATAATTTTAGACGGAGGAATTAGAAGAGGCACTCATGTTTTAAAAGCGTTATCGTTAGGAGCAACAGCATGCAGCTTTGGAAAAGGTTTTTTATTTGCACTAGGTGCTGGTGGGCAAGCTGGTGTAGAGCAAATTTTAAAAAGAATGAGAGAAGAAATAAGAAGAGATATGATTTTACTAGGTTGTAAGAGTATAAAAGAGCTAAATAGCTCTAAAATTGCGTATAGGTGATGCAAAAAAACTAATATGCAAAAGTGACAATTTATTTTAGGCTAGAAATATGAAACTTGCGAAAAATTTAGAAAGATTAGGTACTGAAACCGCTTTCAGTGTATTAGCTGAAGCTAAAAAACTTGAGGCACAGGGAAAAGAAATGATCCACCTAGGTTTAGGACAACCCGATTTTAAAACTCCCCAACACATAATGGATGCAGCTAAAAAAGCTATTGATGATGGACATCATGGATATGTTTTAGCGAACGGTATTACAGAATGCAGGCAAGCTGTTTCTAGAAAAATAAAAAGTTTATACAAAAAAGATGTAGATCCGGAGAGAATTATGATTATGCCAGGTGGTAAACCCACAATGTATTATGCAATTCAAATGATTGGGGAGCCCGGCGCAGAAATAGTTCATCCAACCCCTGGATTTCCAATTTATGAGTCGATGATTAATTATACTGGAGCAAAAGCTGTTCCTTATGATTTAACAAAGGAAAAAGATTTAAAGTTTGATCCAGAAAAAATTTTATCTTCAATCACTGACAAAACAAGATTAGTAATTTTAATTAACCCGAACAATCCAACTGGTAGTTTTGTTGAAAAACCTGCAATAGATTTTCTTGCTGAAGGTTTAAAGAAACACCCACATGTCTACATATTAAGTGATGAAATTTACAGTAGACAAATTTTTGACGGAAAAGAAATGCCAACATTTTTTAACTATCCTGAACTACAAGATAGATTAATAGTCTTAGATGGTTGGAGTAAAGCTTATTCTATGACTGGTTGGAGAATGGGCTGGAGCGTATGGCCTGAGAGTTTAATCTCACATGTAACAAAATTAGCAATAAATAGTTTTTCATGTGTAAACGCACCATCACAATTTGCTGGGATAGCTGCATTAGATGGTCCTGACGACTCTATTCACCACATGATGGATAAATTTGATCAAAGAAGAAAATTAATTCACAAAGGTCTAAACGATTTGCCAGGAGTTACTTGTAGTATGCCTGGAGGCGCTTTTTATGCTTTTCCAAATGTTAGTGGAACAGGGATGAGCGGATCTGAATTTTCAAAAAAATGTATGCATGAGGCTGGTGTGGCAATTGTTCCTGGAACAGCTTTTGGTAAGACATCTGTTGATTTTGTACGTTTTAGCTTTGCAGCCTCTCAGGATAATATACAAAAAGCACTAGATAAAATATCAAAAATGCTTAAGTAAAGGAACTTATGAGTAGTTTACAAATGCCAAAAGTTGACAGTTCAATTTTATCTAAAAAAGATAAAATCGTCTCTGATATAGGCAGAATAATTAATCCAAAAAATGTTCTTTCACACCCCGATGAATTAAGGCCTTTCGAAACTGATGGTTTAACCGCTTACAGACAAATGCCTTTAGTCGTAGTTATGCCTGAGACTGTAGAGGAAGTTAGTAATGTATTAAGATATTGTAATGATAATAAAGTTAAAGTAGTACCAAGAGGAGCTGGAACTGGTTTATCGGGTGGATCGTTGCCTTTAGAAGATTGTGTACTAATGGCGATGGGAAAATTTAATAAAATTCTTGAAATTGATTACCAAAACAGATGTGTTGTAACACAACCTTGCGTAACAAATTTAGCAATCACTCATGCTGTTCAAGATAAGGGATTTTACTATGCTCCAGATCCTTCAAGTCAAATTGCATGTTCTATAGGTGGAAATGTAGCTGAAAATTCTGGAGGAGTGCACTCTTTGAAATATGGAGCCACAACAAATAATCTTTTGGGTATCGAAGTAGTGCTTATGGATGGAACAATAACTAAATTCGGTGGTAAGGCAATGGACTCAGAAGGTTACGACTTTTTAGGTTTGATGACTGGGTCAGAAGGGTTACTAGGAGTTATAACAGAAGTTACAGTAAAAATTCTTAAGTCACCAGAAATTGTGAAGGCTGCATTAGTCGGCTTTCCAACCATTGAAGATGCTGGAAATTGTGTAGCAGAAATAATAGCTGAGGGATGTATACCTGCAGGAATGGAAATTATGGACAAAGCTCTTACAAAAGCGACAAATGATTATTCGAAGGCGGGATATCCAACGGATGCAGAAGCAATGATGATTGTTGAGTTTGATGGAACTGAGCATGAGGTAGAAGCCTACATTGAAAAAGCAAAACAAATTGCAGAAAAAAATAATTCTTCTAGCTTAAAGGTAAGCAAATCTAATGAAGAGAGATTAAAATTTTGGGCAGGAAGAAAAGCAGCTTTTCCAGCTTGTGGAGTTTTAGCACCCGATTATATGTGCATGGACGGTTCAATACCAAGAGGTAAACTTGCAGAAGTACTTAGAGAAATCACAAGACTATCGAAAAAATATGATTTACCAGTTGCTAATGCTTTCCACGCAGGTGATGGAAATCTTCATCCATTAATTATGTTTGATGCTAATGATAAGAACTCTCTTAAGAAATGCGAAGACTTTGGAGCTGATATATTAAAATATTGCGTTAAAGTTGGTGGAGCTCTTACAGGTGAGCATGGAGTAGGAATAGAGAAAAGAGAATTAATGTGCGAGGCTTTCAATGACAAAGACATTCAGCAACAGCTCACTATAAAAGTAGCTTTAGATCCAAATTCACTTTTAAATCCAGGAAAAGTTTATCCAATACTTAGAAAATGTGCTGAGGAAGGGAGAGTTCACGTCCATGGAGGAAAAACAAAATTTCCAGACATCCCTAGATTCTAACCAAAATATTTTTAAACCATCTACTAGAGAAGAAATTGTAGAAATCGTAAAAAATTGTTATAAGAAAAGTATTCCTTTAGAAATAAGCGGTTTACAATCAAAAAACAAAATTGGTCGAAATTTTCAAGCTGAGAAAACTTTGGACCTTTCAAATTATAAAGGGATCATAGATTACAAACCTGAAGAACTTTATATTAAAGTTAAGGCAGGTACTCCTATAAGTGAAATTGAAGAAGCACTTAAAAAAAATAATCAACAATTAGCGTTTGAGCCTAATGACTTTGGTTACTTATTTTCAGGAGAGAGTAACAGTGGTTCGATCGGAGGGGTAGTTGCTTGTAATTTTGCAGGATCAAGAAGATTTAAAGTAGGAAGTGTTAGAGATCATCTTCTTGGTTTTCAAGGAGTTAATGGAAAAGGTGAAACGATAAAATCAGGTGGAACAGTTGTAAAAAACGTAACCGGCTACGACTTGTGCAAGATATTATCTGGATCTTTTGGAACACTTACAGTTTTAACAGAAATATCAATTAAAGTTTTACCAAAACCAGAGACAAGTAAAACACTAATTATAAAAAATCCTCATGTTAAAAAAGCACTTGATTATTTAGGACAATCTTTATCATCATCAACCGATCCCTCTGGAGGCGTTTTTTATCCAGATTATTTTGGAAAAAATTTCATTTTAAATGATCTTACACATGATGGAGGCTTGACTGGTATAAGAATAGAAGGTCCTATGAACTCAGTCGACCAGAGGATTAACAGACTCTCAAAAGAATTGGATCTTATTGACAACGAGTTTTCAGTTTTAGATAGCGTCCAAACAGAAATTTTTTGGAATAAAACAAAAAACTTAGAAGTTTTTAAAAATTCAAAAAGTAATTTAATAAGAATAGTTGTGCCTATAAGTGAAACGTTACAAGTTATTCAAAAGCTCAAAAAAGATGATTTAAATTATTTTATTGACTGGGGTGGCAGCCTTATTTGGATGGCTTTTGATCACTTAAATTCCAAAATTCTTGCAGAAATTAAGGAAATTACCAAAAATCACCAAGGATATTACACATTAATAAAAATAGAGGATGATTTTAAGGCCTCTGCCGACATTTTTACAATAGATCCAATTAAGTATAAAATTAGTGAAAAAATAAAAAAAAGTTTTGACCCTAAAAGAATTTTTAACCCGGGTAAGATGTACACAGGAATTTAAATGCAGACATCATTTACAGAAAACCAATTAAAAGACAAAGATAACAAAACCAGTGAAACAATTATAAGAAAATGTGTTCACTGCGGAATGTGTAATGCAACTTGTCCAACTTATGGAATTAATGGAGAGGAATTAGAGGGTCCAAGAGGAAGAATATACCTAATAAAAGATATGTTAGAGAATAAAAAACCTGCTACCAAACAAATCGCAAAACATATTGATAGCTGCTTGTCATGTTACTCTTGCATGACGACTTGTCCATCAGGCGTAAACTACATGCACCTCATCGATCATGGAAGAAATTATGTTGAAGAAACTTATAAAAGACCTTTCTTCGATAGATTGTTTAGAAATATACTTTCGTTCGTATTACCAAGACCAAAAGTATTTTTATTAATGGCTTTGTCTGCTAAAATTATTAAACCTTTTAGTTTTTTATTTCCAAAATTCCTCAAAAACGCACTAAGTTTAATGCCAGACAAGATACCTTCCAAGAAATTAAAAGAAAAAAAAGTTTATGAAGTCACAAAAGGTAAAAAAATATCAAGAGTAGCATTATTAACTGGATGTGTTCAAAGAGTAATCTCACCTGAAATAAATGAGTCGACAATTAGACTTTTAAATAGACATAATGTTGAAGTTGTTGTGATGCCAGATATCTATTGCTGTGGTTCTTTAAATCATCACCTAGGTAAACAAAAATTAGCACACGAGTCTTTTAAAAATAATATAAATAGTTGGCATGATGAATATCTTAACAATGGTTTGGATGCGATTATTAGCAATACCTCAGGCTGTGGTACAACTTTAAAAGACTACGGGCATATTTTTAAAAATGATAAAGATTTGAAAAAAAAAGCAAAAAAAATTTCTGAGTTAACAAAGGATATCACCGAGTATCTTGATGAGAATTTAAAGTTAAATATAAATATAAACACTGAGAAAAAATATAAAATTGCTTATCATTCAGCTTGTTCGATGCAGCACGGGCAAAAAGTTCATCAACAACCTAAAGATTTAATTTCAAAAACTGGTAACGAGGTTTTAGAAATACCAGAAGGACATTTGTGTTGCGGATCTGCTGGGACATACAATATTCTTCATCAAAAAATGGCAAAATCGTTATTAAAAAATAAAGTCAAAAATATTGAAAAAATTTCTCCCGATTTTATTTCAACAGGTAATATAGGTTGTATGACACAAATTTCATCTGGAACTAGAATTCCTATTATTCATACAGTTGAATTACTTGATTGGTTCACAGGAGGACCCAAACCATATAAATTAAATAACTTCTAAAATGAAAAAAAAAATTTTTGTTACTAGAAGGCTCCTTAAAGAAAACGAGGAAAAGCTTCAAAGCTTATTTGAAGTGACTTTAAATAAAGATGACAAAATTTATTCGTCTCAAGAAATTATTGATGGATCTAAAAATTATGATGGAATTTTAAGCTCTGTAACGGATCCAATTAATTCAGACACCATATCAAAATTATCTAGCTCTATTAAAATAATTGCTAACGGTGCTGTTGGATTTGGAAATATAGATATTCAAGCTGCAAAAAAAAAAGGAATAACTGTTACAAATACCCCTGATGTTTTAACTGATGCAACAGCGGACATTCAGATCTTGCTTTTATTAGGAGCATCTAGAAGAGCTTATGAGGGTCGTATTGCAGCCGAAACTCAAAACTGGAAATGGTCTTTTGATTTTTTACTAGGAAAACAAATGTCAAATAAGAGATTAGGAATTCTTGGAATGGGCAGGATAGGTAGAGCGGTAGCTAAAAGAGCGAAGGCATTCGGTATGGAAATACATTATCATAATAGATCTAAACTTTCTTCTGATCTAGAAGATGGTGCAATTTATCATAAAGATTTAAAAAGTTTGTTCGAAAAAAGTGAATTTTTATCCATCAATTGTCCTGCTACTCCAGAAACAAAAAACTTGATCAATAAAGAAACGTTGAGTTATTTAAAAGAGAACACTGTTATTGGAAATGCAGCTAGAGGAGATGTTGTTGATGATGATGCTATGATCGAAGCTTTAAAGAATGGAACGGTTTTTGCATACGGTTTAGACGTTTATAATGGTGAACCAAAAATTCATCCAGAATATTTAAAGTTAAAAAATATTTTTTTACTTCCCCACTTAGGTAGTGCGACCAAAAGAACAAGGTGGGATATGGCATATCGAGCTACAAAAAATTTGGAAGATTTTTTTTCAGGAAAAAAACCACAAGATCAGGTAAACTAATACACCTTTAGATTGAATCTTATAAATTTACTTTAAAATAATTCTAAAAATATATGGAGACTCTGATTTGAGTTTGTGCTTAAATCTTTAAGTTAATTAACTAACGGAGGACATATGTCAAAAAAAATAAAAGGAGTAAAAACTCCATCAAGACGTAAGTTCTTTAAAGCAGCAGCAGCTACGGGTGCTGCAGCGGCAGCAACTGTTGCAATGCCAAACATTGCATTAGGTGCTCCTCAGACTTTAAAGATGCAAGCGGCTTGGCCGTCAGGCGCTAACATTTTCTTTGAAATGGCTGGCGACTACGCAAAAATGGTAGGCGACATGTCTGGAGGTGAATTAAAAATTGATCTTCAGCCAGTTGGAGCTGTAGTTAAGACTTCGGAAATTGGACAAGCAGTAAGTTCAGGTGTACTTGATATGGGACACTGGGTAACAGCTTACTGGTATGGAAAAAATCCAGCAGCTTCTCTATTCGGTACTGGTCCGTCATACGGAATGTCATCTCAAGAAATTATGGGATGGATAGAGTATGGTGGAGGTAGAAAACTTTATGATGAAACTCTTGCAAAAGTAGGTTTCGATTATATCGGTTTCTTCCATATGCCTATGCCTGCACAGCCTTTTGGATGGTTCAAAAAGAACGTAACAAAAGTATCTGATGTAAAAGGTATGAAGTACAGAACAGTAGGATTAGCTACTAACGTATTAACAGCAATGGGAATGGTTGTAAGACAATTACCAGGAGGTGAGATTCAGCCTGCAATGAAGACAGGTTTGATTGAAGCTGCTGAGTTTAACAACCCAACTTCAGACTCTCAGTTTGGTATGCAAGACGTTTCTAAGCATTATCACTTAGGAAGCTTCCACCAATCACAAGAGATGTTTGAAATTCCAGTAAATAAGAAGACATTTAATGGGTTATCGCCTAAACATCAGGCTATTCTAAAAAATGCTGCTTATGCTGCGAACAGTGATAACTACTTTAAAGCATTAGTAAGATACTCTGCTGACTTATCTAAATTGATGAACCAGCACAAAGTAAATGTGTATCAAACATCTGATGCGATCTTAGCTCAACAATTAAAAGGTTGGGATAAAGTAATCGGAGATTTCAATAAGAAAGATCCATTCTTTAAAAAGATTGTAGATTCACAGAAGAAATACGCTAAGAGAGTTATGAAGTACTTGCTCATGAACCAACCTAACTATAAGTTGGCTTACGAGAATGAATTCGGCTCTATAGCTAAAGTTAAAATTTAATTATATTTTAAACGTAAAAAGGGGGTGATTTATCACCCCCTTTTTTTATGGAAATAATAAAAAAATTAGCATAGTTTAAAAATTCATGAGGGGATTTATTCATTTTGCAGATACTTTAAGCACTTCCGTTGGAAAGGCGTTTTCTTGGTGTATCGTAATTTTAATGGGCGGAACTTGCTACGAAGTAGTTATGGCATATGCCTTTAATGCTCCTACCTTATGGAATTTTGATTTTAGTTTACAAATGTACGGTGCGATTTTTATGATGGCAGGTGCTTACACTCTTTCTACAGAGGCTCATGTGAGAGGTGATGTAATTTACAGACTTTTTAAACCAAGAACTCAGGGTTACATCGATTTAGTTTTATACTTTATATTTTTCTTTCCAGGTGTGCTTGCTCTTGCATTTTATGGTTATGAGTACGCTTCGCTTGCATGGAAGATAAAAGAAACTAGTTGGAACAGCCCTGCTCAAATTCAAATTTACATGGCTAAATCTTTAATTCCTGCTGCAGGAATTTTATTAGTCATTCAAGGTATCAGCGAAGTTTGCAGAGCAATCATTTGCATTCAAACAGGACACTGGCCTGCAAGAATGGTTGTAGCAGAGGAAACAGAAAAAATGTTAATGAGAACTTCACAAGACGAGGATCAAAAAGATGTTATTTAGTTTAACTAATCCTGAAATCGCAATTTTAATGATGGGAATATTCCTGTTTGCAGTGCTACTTGGATTCCCAATAGCATTTACATTAATGGCAATGGGAGTTGGTTTTGGTTATTACGCTTACTTTGATCCGACAAGAATGGAACATCTTTTTGATAATAGAATCTTCCAATTATTCGTTCAAAATACATATACCGTTATGGATAATACAGTTTTGACCGCAGTCCCACTCTTTTTATTTATGGGGTATTTAGTTGAAAGAGCTGGAATAGTTTCAAGATTATTTTTTGCGATTAGACTAGCTTCTCACAGACTACCAGCTTCAATGGCAGTAGCTGCATTAGTTACTTGTGCTTTATTTTCTACAGCGACTGGAATTATCGGAGCTGTGGTAACTTTAATGGGGCTTCTTGCTTGGCCTGCTATGATAAGAGCAGGATATGATAAAAAGTTTGCATCTGGAGTAATTTGCTCTGGGGGTTGTTTGGGTATTTTAATTCCGCCTAGCATTATGTTAATCGTTTATTCTGTAATTGCTCAACTCTCTCCTTTAAGATTATTTGCTGCAGCAATTTTTCCAGGATTATTATTAGCAGGATTATATATAGGTTATGCGGTAACTTTAGCTTATTTTAATCCTTCGATCGCACCTAAACCACCTAAGGAAGATATTCCACCAAGATCAGTAATTCTAAAAGAGGTAATGGTTTCTTTCTTACCGCTTTTCTCTTTAATAATTTTAGTGTTAGGAACTATTTTAGGAGGACTTGCAACCCCAGCAGAAGCGGCAGCTGTTGGAGCATTCGGGGCATTAATACTTTCATATTTTTATAAAACACTTAAATGGAAAAATTTTAAAGAGTCGGTATTTTTAACTGCAAAAACTACTGCCATGATTATGTGGTTGTTTATAGGATCATGGACCTTTGCTTCTGTTTTCTCTTATTTAGGTGGACACGAAGTATTTGAACACTTCTTTAAATCAATGAACCTACAGCCTTGGCAGTTCTTGGTTATTACACAAATAATAATTTTCTTACTGGGTTGGCCATTAGAGTGGACAGAGATATTAATTATTTTTGTACCGATATTTTTACCTTTAGTGGCATTTTTTGAAGTTAACCCTTACTTTTTTGCAATGTTAATAGCTTTAAATTTACAAACTTCATTTTTAACTCCACCCATGGCCATGTCCGCATACTATTTAAAAGGCGTACAAAGTAAAAATGTAGAGTTAATGGAAATATTTAAAGGTATTATGCCTTTTCTAGGTATTGTAATATTAGCTATGTTTTTAATGTACCTCTTCCCAGGAATAGCACTTTGGTTGCCAGATACACTATTTGCTAATTAATAAATTTTAATGATAGATGTTACATCTTTAAGTGCTTACGAGTTATCTCAAAAACTTCACTCAGGTGAAATATCATCCGTAGATCTCTGCACAGCTTACTTAGATAGAATAAAAAAATTTGAAAAAGATGTTCAAGCTTGGCAATTTATAGATAAAAAACTTTTAATAGAAAAAGCTGAAGAAGCAGATACTTACAGAAAATCAGGAAAACCTCTAGGGCCACTACATGGTATGCCAGTTGCAATAAAAGATATTATTGGAACTTATGATATGCCGACTGAATGTGGGACAGTTTTTAGAAAAAAAATGTCTAACTCTCAGGACTCTGAAATTGTAAACTTACTAAAAAATTCGGGTGCAATTATAATGGGTAAGACTGTTACGTGTGAACTTGCGTACATACATCCTCCTAAAACAAAAAATCCCCATGATTATTCAAGAACACCAGGAGGGTCATCGAGTGGATCAGCAGCTGCAGTTGCTGCACATATGGCCCCTTTATCTGTAGGCTCTCAAACTGGAGGTTCAGTAATTAGACCAGCATCATATTGTGGAGTTGTTGGCTATAAACCTTCTTATGGATTGATCTCAAGAAATGGCGTCCTAAAGGTTTCAGACAAATTAGACACAATGGGTGTATTTGGTAAAACAGTAAAAGATGTTGCTTTACTTGCTAAGTCACTAATTAGAAAAGATTTACATGATCCCTCAACTGTCTACTTTGCTGCGGAAAAGATGGTGGAAGAATGTGAGAAAGGTCCTGTTTTTGACCCTAAGTTTATTTTTTATAGAACAAAAAATTGGAAAAATATTAACAAAAAATCACAGCAGGCTTTTGAATTTTTAATTAAAAATTTTAAAAAGAATGTCGAAGTATTTGATACACCATCATATTTTGAGGATATTCCAAAGTATCATCAAATAATTCATGAAGTTGACATGGCAAATAATTTTCAGGTTTATTATAAAAAAGATAAAACAAAACTATCAAAAGAAATGAGAGAAGCTATTTCCAGAGGATTAAAATATTCAGCAAAAGAATATGGAGACGCTGCTGATTTTATGAAGCAAAGCTATGAGTCATACAAAGAGGTATTTGAGGATTATCATGGAATTATAACTCCATCTTCAAGCGGTGTTGCTGACAAAGGATTAAAATCTACAGGGAGTGCAGACTTTCAAAAGATTTGGACTTATCTTGGATTACCCACAATTTCCTTGCCTTTACTTACAGGTGAAAATGACCTACCATTAGGTGTCCAGGTAGTTGGTGACAAACTTGATGACTTAAGATTCTTGGGAACAGCGAACTGGTTAGAGAAAAATTGCAAAGATGAAGGATAAAGTTACAATAATTATTGGAGTTGCACTCTGTACGTTTTTTTTAATTGGTCTAGCTACGACATTAACTAGATCAATGATGATAGGTTTTTTTGATGTGCTTCCTGTTTACATTTTAATGGGTATGGTAATTGTAATGATGTTCTATGAAGCCTTCATTGACAAAAAATAATCCTTACGCTCCTTATTTACTTTTGTTAATTCAGCCAATTTTTATGGCTACAAATACTATTGTTGCGAGAGGAGGTGTGGAGTTCGTGCCTCCTATTTCTCTAGCGTTTTGGCGATGGTTTACAGTATTCATCATATTATTTCCTTTTTTTTTTAATGAAATTTTAAAACATAAAAAAGAACTTAATAAAGAATTTTTTAAGCTGTTTTTCTTAGGTTCAATGGGATGTGGTATATGTGGAGCTTTCCCAAATCTTGCAGGTATGACAACAACAATGGCTAATATTGGTATAATATATACATCTTCACCAGTCATAATAATTTTTTTATCAATTCTATTCTTTAAAGAAAAAATTAATTTTTTAAGGATATTAGGCTTATTAATTTGTATTACAGGCGTTTTTACGATTATATCTAAAGGCAACTTAGATTTTTTGATTAATCTTAATTTTACAACAGGCGATCTATGGGTTTTGGGAGCAGCTTTAGGCTGGGCTCTTTACTCAATTTATTTATTAAATTGGAAATCAAAATTTAGTTTGATGGCCCGATTTACTTTAATCGCCATGTTTGGATTTATATCACTTTTCCCATTTTTTATTTTAGAAAATATTTACTTCGCTAAGACAAATTATAATCAGACATTTTTGTTCTGGATTGTATTTGCAGCTATTTCTCCTAGCATTATAGCTTTTTCCTTGTATACACGGTTACAAAAATATTTAGGCGCTTCCTTTGCCGGGTTTACTTTATATTTATTCGCAGTCTACGGATCTATCTTTGGAATAATAATTTTTGAAGAACCCCTTCTCAGTTTTCATTATTTAGGTGGCTTACTGGTCTTTACTGGAGTTTACTTCGCTAGGAAAAAAGTATGAAGTATCTTTATTTAACTTTATCATCAATTATATTAGCCTACATTATAATTGTACTTTTCACTTATCTATACCAAAGAAAATTACTTTATCACCCAAGTGAAAATAACTACACGGGAGATGAAATCCAATTTGATTATAAAGAAGTTTTTATTGGAGTTGATAAAGATATAAAACTTAAATCATGGTTTTTGGAAAAAGACTTAAAAAAAAATAAAACTATTTTATACTTTCATGGTAATGCAGGTGATTTAACTAATAGGGTTCATAAGCTTAATGAACTAAATAAGCTAGATGTAAATATTCTTATTATTTCATGGAGAGGATTTAGTGGTAATCCAGGCAAGCCTACAGAAAAAAATTTATACAATGATGCTAGAAAGTCAGTCGAATGGCTTAACAAGACTGGCGTTATAAATAAAAACATAATTCTATATGGTGAGTCACTAGGCACAGGCGTAGCTACAGAATTGGGTCAGAATAATTCTTTTGCAGGAATTGTTTTAGAGTCACCTTTTACATCGATTGCTGATGCGGCAAAAATTTATTATCCTTATTTGCCAATCGATTTATTAATTAAAGACAGATACGACTCTTTAAAAAAAATCAAAAATATAAATGTTCCTATCTTAGTGATGCACGGGAAGAAAGATAATGTTGTCCCCTTTAAAATGGGGGTAAAATTATTTGACAATGCCAATCAACCTAAGTTTAGCTATTTTTCTGATACCGATGATCATATGATGGAGTTCAATGATCAACTTATAAATTCTTTAAAACAGTTTTTAGGTTTCAATACCTAACAGGGCTTTTGAATAATATTCAGCATTAAAGGGTTGTAAGTCATCTTCTTTTTCTCCCATCCCTACTGCAACTATGGGTAAATTATATTTTTTACAAATAGCTAAAACCACACCACCTTTTGCTGTGCTATCAAGTTTAGTAATAATTAAACCAGTCAAATCATGTATTTTACTAAATTCTTCAACTTGATTAAGTGCATTTTGTCCTGTAGTCGCATCTAATACAAGAATTATTTCGTTAGGATATGAAGGGTCAATTTTTTTAAGTACACCAATAATTTTTTTGTACTCCTCCATTAAATTCTTTTTGTTTTGAAGTCTTCCTGCTGTATCAATCAAAGCTACATCAATTTCATTTTTTTTTGCAAATTCAGCAGTCTTAAAAGCCACAGAGGCTGGATCACTATTGATTTCGGATTTAATAATATCAACTTTGACTTTCGCGGCCCAAACTTGCAATTGATCTATGGCAGCTGCTCTAAAAGTATCCGCTGCTCCAAAAACAACAGATCTATTATTGTCTTTAAAATACTTCCCAAGTTTTCCGATACTAGTTGTTTTTCCAACCCCGTTTACTCCGGATACAACTATCACAGCAGACTTTGCATTTCCCATCAGGCTAAGATCTTTTTCGTACTTTTGAAGATTAATTGCTAATTTATCCGCTATTAGTTTTAAAATTTCTTTATGATCGTCTAATTTTTTATCAACTTTAAAATTCTCAAAATCTTTTCTTAGCTCTTTTGCAACTTCTATCCCTGCGTCAGATGTTATAATTAATTCTTCAAATTCTGTAAGGACATTTTCATCAATTTTTTTTTTGGAAAATATATTTTTAAAGCCAGTAGAGAGCCCATCTGAACTTTTACCTAATCCTATCTTAAATTTATCAAATAAACCCATTTAGATTTCAAGGCTAGTATGTTTTATTTCTGAAACTGGACCTCTCATAAATATATTAAGATCTGAATCAATTTTAATATTTAAACTTCCCTCTTCAAATTTAATATTGATATCATTTTTTGTTAACTTCTTGATAAATGCTGCAACAGCGGTAGCACAAGCAGCTGTTCCACACGCCTTTGTTAATCCTGCACCTCGTTCCCAAACATTGACTGTAATATTATTTTCATCATCTATTTGAGCAAAAGTAACATTGGTTCTCTCAGGAAATAACTCATGAGTCTCTATTTTTGGTCCTAATATTTTCAGATCATATTCAAAACAATCTTTAACAAAAAAAACTATATGAGGGTTCCCCACGTTGAGGCTAAATCCATCGGCGAATTTTTTACCATCAACATCTAGAGCTATATTTTTGTGATCTGACTTTTCTTTTAATGGAATTTTATTCCACTCAAATACAGGTTTCCCCATTTCCAGTTGAACATCGGACTCCCCAATAATTTTTGCATTAAGCAATCTATTATTTGTTTTTAATTTTATTTCTTTATTGTTTAAATCTTTGCTTAACAAGTAAGCTACACATCTACTTCCATTTCCACACGCACTCACTTCGCCTCCATCTGAATTAAAAATGGTTATTGGAAAAGTATTATTAATTTCTTTTTCAATAAATATAATTTGATCAAATTCAATATTACGATGAAAAGACTTAAGATTTCCCAAATGAATTATTTTTTCTTTAGGTATATCTATGGATTTTTCTCTTCTATCTATGATAATAAATCTATTACCTAAACCATCCATTCTAAAAGCATTAATCAAAGGCATATATGTAGATTAGTATAATTATTCATTGACTTTTAAAACCCCAAATTGTAGTTTCCACAAACTTTCCGCAAATACTTAAGTTTTTGCGGTGCTCTTGAAAACAAGAGTGTCGACACTAGTCAGCGAAGGTTCGCCCACTAGTGCGATAGGTGTTGGACGTTATAAAAATGTTTGAAAACTTAACAAATAAATTAGAAAATATTTTTTCTAAATTAAAAAGTGCTCCTTCCTTAACGGAAGAACAAGTGGACTCTGGTCTTAAAGAAATACGATTAGCTTTATTAGAAGCCGACGTAGCGTTGCCAGTTGTGAAAGATTTTATTAAAAATGTGAAACCAAAAGCTATTGGCCAGGAAATCATTAGATCAACCTCACCTGGTCAAATGATAGTAAAGATTGTTTACGATGAATTAGTAAACATACTTGGTTCAAAGAATGAGGAGATTAATTTAAAAGCAGTTCCACCAGTTTCTATATTATTAGTTGGTTTACAAGGGTCTGGAAAAACAACTTCAGCTGCCAAATTAGCTAAGTTAATTGAAAAAAATCATAAAAAAAAAGTTATGCTTGTTAGTTTAGATGTTTACAGACCTGCTGCACAAGAACAATTAAAATTGTTAGCAGAAAAAAATAATATACAAAATTTGCCGATTATTGAAAAACAACAGCCGATTGATATTACTAATAGAGCGCTTAATGCTGCAAATCTAAGTGGTTCAGATGTTATAATTTTTGATACAGCTGGTCGAACACAAATAGATTTACCAATGATGTCTGAGATTAAACAAATTAAAGAGTTAACAAAACCAGCTGAAACTATTCTTGTCGCTGATTCTTTAACCGGCCAAATAGCTGTAAATGTTGCAAAAGAATTTGATACCGCAGTTAATCTTTCATCAATTATCTTAACAAGAGTTGATGGTGATGCGCGAGGTGGAGCCGCATTGAGCATGAAACACGTAACTGGCAAGCCTATTAAATATATTGGAGTTGGAGAAAAAGTTTCTGACTTTGAAATGTTTCACCCTGACAGGCTGGCTAACAGAATTCTTGGTATGGGAGATGTGGTTACGCTTGTCGAGAAAGCAGCACAAGATTTAAGTGAAGAAAAAATTAAAGCAACTGAGGAAGAGCTTAAACAAGGTATTTTTACAATGGACTCTTACCTATCTCAATTGAGACAAATGAAAAAAATGGGGGGCATGGAAGGAGTTATGTCCATGTTGCCCGGCGTAAATAAAATGAAAGCTAAAATGGATCAAGCTAATATAGATGAAAAAATGCTTATTGAAAATGAAGCGATAATTTTATCTATGACTAAAAATGAAAAAAAAAATCCAAAAATCATAAGTGGTTCAAGAAGAAAAAGAATTTCCCAAGGCGCTGGAGTAGATGTTTCCAAAATAAATAAGTTACTCAAACAATTTAAAATGATGTCGGATATGATGAAAAAGATGTCACAAGGAAAAAAAATTCCATCTGGAATGATCCCGGATGAAATGCTCAACAAACTAAAATGAAAGGTAAAACATGTTAAGAATAAGACTATCGATGGGAGGAGTAAGGAAAAGACCTATATATAAAATAGTTATCGCTGATGGCAGATATCCGAGAGACGGTAAATTTATTGAAAAAATTGGTTCTTATAATCCATTACTTCCAAAAGAAAAAAAGGAAAGAATAAAAATAGAAGCTGAGAGAGTAAAATATTGGATGAGTAAAGGTGCTCAACCAACTCTTAGAGTTTCTAGACTTTTAGGTGAACTCCAAATAATGCCAATGCCTAAGCCAGGAAATAATCCTCAAAAAGCTATTCCTAAAAAGGATAGAAAAAAAAGTGCTGAAGAAACTAAAGAAGCACCTAAAGCAGAAGGTAAAAAGG
>CACIWE010000008.1 GCA_902590285.1 uncultured Pelagibacteraceae bacterium
AAATATTTATTACATCTGCAAAAAGGACAGCTGTTGGTTCCTTAGGTAAATCACTTAAAAATATTAGTGCTGAAGAACTGGGCTCTGCAGTTATTTCGGAAAATTTAAAAAATCTCAAAATTTCAAAAGATGATGTTGATGAGATCATCATAGGACAAGTTTTGACTGGGGGCTCAGGACAAAATCCGGCAAGACAGGCTGCTATTAAAGCAGGCATACCAAAAGAAAAACCTGCTTATCTTGTAAACCAAGTTTGTGGCTCAGGAATAAGATCTGTTGCCTCAGGGTATCAAAGTATTAAATCAGGAGACTCAAAAATAGTTATAGCTGGTGGGCAAGAAAATATGTCTTTGGCTCCGCACGCAATACATTTAAGAGATGGAAAAAAACTAGGTGATATAGAGTTGACAGATACGATGATTAAAGATGGTCTTTGGGATGCGTTTCACGGTTATCATATGGGTGTTACTGCTGAGAATGTAGCGGAAAAATTTCAGATAACTAGGAATGAGCAAGATAAATTTGCTTTAAGGTCCCAAGAAAAAGCTCTAGATGCTCAAAAAAAAAATAAGTTTGTGGAAGAAATAATTAATTTTAAAATAAAATCAAAAAAAGCAGAGATTAACTTTAATAAGGATGAACATCCTAGAGAAGGTTTAAGCTTAGATGCTTTGACGCGTCTCAAACCAGTTTTTAAAATAAAAGGAACTGTGACTGCTGGTAATGCTTCAGGAATTAATGATGGGGCCGCTGCAGTAATTTTAATGTCTAGTGATGAGGCAGAAAAAAGAAATATTGAAAAATTAGTTTCAATTAAATCATGGGCAAGTTGTGGGGTTGATCCTGCATTAATGGGAACTGGACCAATTCCATCATCAAAAAAAGCCTTAAATTTAGCAGGATGGGATATCAAAGACGTCGATTTATTTGAAATTAATGAAGCCTTTGCTGCGCAAAGTCTCGCAGTGCTCAAAACTCTCTCCATTCCTGAAGAAAAGGTAAATGTAAATGGCGGCGCTATTGCTTTAGGTCATCCCATTGGCGCGTCGGGAACGCGAATACTTGTAACCCTTATTCATGAAATGATAAAAAGAGATGTTAAAAAAGGTTTAGCCTCCCTTTGTATTGGTGGTGGTATGGGTATTGCAATGTGCGTTGAAAGATAAATTGTTTTCCAATGGAATTACCTATTGTTAATCATCCGGATTATGTGGCTAAAATTAATGATGATAACAAATTTCCTATCAAAAAATTTGGTGCTTTAGCTGAATATCTTTTAAAAGAGGATGTGGTTAAAAGATTTTATATTCCCACGGAGTGCTCAATTAAAACAATGCAAACTTCACACTCTTTAGAGTACATAAACCATATAAGAAATAAAAGTTTAGATATAAAGCTTCAGAAAAAAATTGGCTTTCCTATAAATGATAGCGTTGTGAGAAGATCTTTTGTTGCAACAGGCGGAACAGTACTGGCAAGTAAACTTGCGCTGGACTCAAAATTAGCATGTAATACAGCAGGTGGTAGTCACCATGCGACATTCAATTGTGGTGCTGGTTATTGTGTATTTAATGATGTAGCTGTAGCAGCAAACTATTTAAAAAATAAGGGCTACGCAAAAAAAATACTTATTGTTGATTTAGATGTTCACCAAGGAAATGGTAATTCAGAAATATTTAAAAATGATCCAAACACACTAACATTCAGTATGCATTGTGCTTCCAATTACCCAGCAAAAAAATCAAAGAGCGATATTGATATTGAACTTAAAGATCACATGGAAGATGAGGAGTACTTAAATATTCTCTATAAAAATTTAAAGGAATTAAATAAAAATAAGTATGACTTTGTATTTTATGTAGCCGGGGTAGATATTCATCATGAAGATAGATTAGGAAAGCTTAAAATTTCTGATGCCGGAATAAATAAAAGAGATAGAATTGTTATTGAAAATTTTTACTCTAAAAATATTTCATTATGTGGAGTTTTAGGTGGCGGATATAATAAGAGTTTCAAAAAATTAATCGAACTTCATTCTATGCTTCACAAAAATTGCGCTGAGATTATCTAAAACTCAGCTCCGAATACCTATTGAAAGGAGTCCTAGGGTCGGAGCTAAGCATAATTACAATTTAATTAAAAAGTAGTGAAAGTTAATGAAAGAAAATGACGCGCTACGATTTTAACTGTGGCAAATTTTCAAAAAACCTTAAGCTTTCAGGATTTGCTATTGCCTCCTTATTGTTGATTGTTTCTCCATGAATTACTTTTCTAACTGCTAATTCAACTATTTTACCACTTTTTGTCCTAGGAATTTCTGGAACCTTTATAATAATTGCAGGAACATGTTTTGGTGAGCAATTTTTTCTTATTCTTGATTTAATTAATTTTATTTTTTCATCGTCTAAGTCTTGATCTTTTTTTGTAGTAATAAATAAGATAATCCTTATATCATCATCATAATCTTGGCCAACTACAAGTCCTTCAGTAATAAAATCAATGTCTTCAACTTGTTGATAAATTTCTGATGTACCTATTCTCACACCTCCAGGATTAAGAGTAGCATCAGATCTACCTCTCATTATAAATCCATTATTTTTAGTTCGCTCAATGAAATCACCATGATACCAAATATTTTTAAATCTATTGAAATAAGCTTTATGGTATTTTTTTCCATCGTCATCTCCCCAAAATTTAATTGGCATGGATGGAAAAGGTTTTTTAACTACTAGCTCACCCTTCTCTCCATCTTTGACACTTTTTCCCTTATCAGTAAAAACGTCCACATCAATACCAAGGCTCTGACCTTGAATCTCTCCCATAAATACATTTGAATAAAGATTACCCAAAACTAAACAACCAACTAAATCTGTTCCGCCTGCAATTGATGCAAGATGAACATCTTTCTTTAAATAATCATATACATACTTAAAGCTTTCCTCAGCTAAAGGAGATCCTGTTGAGGTGATTATTTTTATTGAACTAAGATCTAGATTTTTACTATTATACTTTTCATTCTTTAAATGATCGATGTATTTAGCACTTACTCCAAAAAGATTAATTTTCTTGTTTTGACAATATTCTAAAAGAACATCTATTTTTGGATAAACAGGTGATCCATCGAATAAAAATATTGAAGAGCCTGTTGCTAATCCTCCAACTAACCAATTCCACATCATCCAGCCTGTGGTAGTATAGTAAAATAATTTTTCATCATCTCTAATATCACAATGAAGCATGAATTCTTTATTATGTTCAATTAAAACGTTCCCAGCTCCATGTGTTATACATTTGGGCTTTCCAGTTGTACCGCTTGAGTAAAGAATGTAGATAGGATGATTAAATTCAAATCGTTCAAAATTTTCATCCATTTTTTCTTTTTCTAAAACTTGATCAAAGTTAATATAATTTTTAAGATTCATGTCTTCCTTCTTATTGTATGCAAATACTAAAGTTTTTTTTATTGTGGGAATTTGTTTTAAAATATCTTGAATCTTTTCAAGAATATTTATTTTATTGCCATTGTAAAAATAGTGATCACTGGTAATTAGAATACTAGGTTCAATTTGTTTAAACCTGTCTACAACTCCTTGAGTTCCAAAGTCTGGCGAACATGACGACCAGATAATTCCATTTTTTGCACAAGCTAAAAAACTTATTATAGACTCGATTTTATTTGGAACGTAGGCTGCAACACGATCTCCTTTTTTTAAACCTATGGATTTTAAGTAGTGAGAAAATTTACAAACTTTTATATAAAGTTGTTCCCAAGAAATCTCTTCCTCAAATCCTTTCTCGGATAAAAAACTTATTGCTAGCTCTGGTGATTTTTTCTTAAGAATATTTTCAGAATAGTTTAATTTTGAGTCTGGAAAAAATTTAGTTTTATTAAATATTTCATTATATTTGATTATCTCTTTTCCTTTTACTCCAATAATCTTTGAATAGTCCCAAAACTTTGACCAAAATTCCTTCGGATGATCTACTGACCATTTCCACAAATTTTTAAAATTATAATTCGATTTTATATTTATATATTTTGAGAAATCCTCAAGAAGAGACTCTTTTTTTCTTGCACCGGAAGGTTCCCACAGAAATTTTTCCATAAAAGCTAGCTTAGCTTTTATTTTTTTATCTTAATAGATATTTTTTGAGAATAATTTTCTGAACTAAAACGGCTCTATTAGTTTTAATGTCTCTTTTTTTAAATAAAAAATTTATTAACCAACGCATGTCACATATGAATAAAACTAATTGACGAAAAAAAGCAGAAAATGTGACAAAAATTGATCTTATCCGACTATTTGCCCTATTCTTTAATGTTTATTAATTATTTATTTTTTAATATGTTGCACCCAGTTTATAATAGCTAATTATGGCTCAAAATATTTCAGTTCCAGATATAGGTGATTTTAAAGACGTTGAGGTCATAGAAGTTTTAGTCAAACCTGGGGATCAAATAAATAAGAATGATCCTATTGTTACAATAGAGAGCGATAAATCAAGCGTGGAAATACCTTCTCCTGCTGCTGGAGAAATTAAAGATTTAAAAGTGAAAATTGGAGACAAAGTTTCAGAAGGAAGTGTATTAGCAACAATTGAAAATGGTCAAGCTGCCTCGACTCCAAAAGAAAAAAAAATAGTAAAAGAAATTCAAACTCAAGAAAAACCAAAAACTAATGGTGAAATAAATCAGGTAAGACAAGTTAAGAAGGTCTTTGCTGAACCAGCTTCAAAAGATGATATTGATCCTATTGAAACCAACGAATGGATAGACTCTTTAAATTCAGTAATTGAAAATGATGGTTCTTCAAGAGCAAGTTACTTATTAAACAAAGTTATCGATCAAGCATATAAATCTGGTCTTGTGCTTCCAGATACTAGAACAACTCCTTACATTAATACTATTCCTCCAGAGACTGAGATTAAGTCACCCGGTGATCAAAATATTGAAAAAAAAATACGGGCATATGTAAGGTGGAATGCGGCAGCTATGGTTGTGAAGGCTAATAAAAAAAGTCCTGAATTAGGTGGTCACATCGGTACTTTTGCATCTGCAGCTACACTTTATGATGTGGGAATGAATCATTTTTGGAGAGCAAAGAATAATAAATTTGGTGGAGATTTAATTTATTTTCAAGGACACTCAGCTCCAGGAATGTATGCAAGAGCTTTCTTAGAGGGAAGACTTACTTCAAAACAACTAGATGGTTTTAGGCAAGAAGTGAATAAAGGAGGTTTGTCTTCATATCCTCATCCTTGGTTGATGCCAAAGTTCTGGCAATTTCCAACTGTGTCCATGGGTCTTGGACCTATCATGGCTATCTATCAAGCTAGATTTTTAAAATACTTAATCAATAGAGGATTAATTAAAGATGAGGGAAGAAAAATTTGGGTATTTCTTGGTGATGGTGAAATGGATGAGCCGGAGTCACTTGGTGCTATTGGTTTAGCTGCTCGTGAAAAATTAGATAATTTGATTTTTGTTGTAAATTGTAATTTGCAAAGACTGGACGGACCTGTTCGAGGAAATAGTAAAATAATTCAAGAACTAGAAGGAAGCTTTAGAGGTTCGGGTTGGAATGTAATAAAAGTTATTTGGGGATCATACTGGGACCAATTACTAGCTAAAGATAAAACAGGTCTTCTTATTAAGAGGATGAACGAATGTGTAGATGGTGAATATCAGGCATTTAAAGCTAAAGGTGGATCTTATGTAAGAGAAAAATTTTTTGGAAAATATCCTGAACTTACTGAGCTTGTTTCCTCTTTAACCGATAAAGATATTTGGAGATTGAATAGAGGAGGTCATGATCCTCACAAAGTTTATGCAGCTTACGCAGCAGCAATGCAGCATACTGGATCACCTACGGTTATCTTAGCAAAAACTATCAAAGGATATGGAATGGGTAAAACAGGTGAAAGTGTTAACACAACCCATCAACAAAAAAAATTAGATGAAGAGGATCTTCTTTACTATAGAGATAGATTTAATGTGCCTCTTACAGATAAACAAGTGAAAGACATAGAATATTACAAGCCAAGTGAGAGTTCTGAGGAAATTAAATATTTAAAAGATAAGAGAATAAAACTAGGAGGTTTTATTCCAGAACGATCAACTTTTGCCAAACAAATTAAAGCTCCACCAAAAGACATCTTTGATCAATTCATGAAATCAACCGGGGAAAAAGAGATGTCCACGACAATGGCTTTAGTGAGAATGATGACTGCACTCCTTAGAGATAAAAATGTTGCACCAAGGTTAGTGCCAATCATCCCTGATGAAGCGAGAACTTTTGGAATGGAGGGATTCTTTCAAAAAATTGGTATTTACGCACATGAAGGACAAAAATATGAGCCGGTTGATTCTGAACAACTTAGTTCATATCGAGAGGATAAAAGTGGTCAAGTTTTAGAGGAAGGTATCAATGAGTCTGGAGCAATGTCATCTTGGATTGCAGCAGGAACTGCTTACACTAATCACGATATCGAGATGATACCTGTTTATATTTTCTATTCTATGTTCGGATTTCAAAGAGTTGGAGATTTAGCATGGGCAGCTGGTGACTCTCAAGCTAGAGGATTTTTAATTGGAGCAACAGCTGGTAGAACCACATTAGCTGGAGAAGGATTACAACACCAAGACGGGCACAGCCAATTATTGGCATCAAATATTCCAAACTGCGTTAGTTATGATCCAACATTTGCTTACGAGATGGCAACAATATTTAGAGAAGGCTTAAAAAGAATGCATGAAAAGAAAGAGAATGTCTTCTACTACATCACTGCAATGAACGAAAATTACTCTCATCCAGAAAAACCTAAGGATTGTGATGAAGGAATTCTAAAAGGTATGTACTTATTTAAAGAGGGAAAAAATAAAGGAAAAACTAAAGTTCAATTATTAGGTTCAGGAACTATTTTAAGAGAAATTATAGCCGCTTCTAAGATTCTATCAAAAGAATATAATATAGACGCTGACATTTGGAGTGTGACGAGTTTCAATGAGTTAAGAAGAGATGGAATGGAAACCGAGAGATTAAATCTTCTTAACCCAGATAAAAAAGCGAAAAAATCTTATGTTCAGAAATGTTTATCAAAAAGAGATGGACCAGTTATAGCAGCTTCAGATTATACAAGAGCATTCACTGATCAAATAAGACCTTACACAGACAAAAAGTTTTATTCATTCGGAACAGATGGTTACGGAAGAAGTGACACTAGAAAAAATCTTAGAAAATTTTTTGAAGTAGATAAAGAGCATATAGTAGCCTTTACCTTAAGCGCATTAGCAAAAGAACAACTTGTAGGTTCTAAAGAAGCAGAAAAAGCGATTAAAAAGTACAAAATAGATAAAGAGAAAGATTTCCCAGCAAATTTATAAAATGGCAATTCAAAAAATTTTAGTTCCAGATATGGGTGACTTTAAAAATGTAGAAGTCATCGAGGTTCTTGTAAAAAAAGGTCAAGTTATCAAAAAAAATCACTCTTTAATAACTTTAGAAAGCGACAAATCAAGTGTTGAGGTGCCATCTACTCACGAAGGCAAGGTAGAAAAAATTAATGTTTCTGTAGGTGATAAAATTAATAAAGGGGATTTAATTCTTACTTTAGAGTCAAAACAAGAAACAAATGAACCGATAAAAGAAAAATCTAAAAAAGAACCAGTAAAACAAAAAATACAAAATGAAATAGTTCAGGTACAAAAGCAACAACCTGCACCTAGTGTTCCTGCTTCAGGAAAAAGTTCTGCAAGTCCTAAAATAAGAAAATTTGCAAGAGAGCTAGGAGCAGATATTTCTAAAATTTCTGGCACACAACGAGCTGGAAGAGTGTCAGAAGAAGATATAAAAAATTTTATAAGATCTCAAGTAACAGTTTCTCAAGGTGAGGTGCAAAAAAAAGAAGTTACAAAATATGAAGAAGAATATTCTCACCGAGAATTTGGAGAAATAACAACTCAAGATCTACCACGTGTTAAGAAACTTTCGGGACCACATTTAGTCAGATCATGGACAGAAATTCCACACGTTACACAACATGATGAAATAGATGTTACTGACATGGAACAGTTTAGAAATTCTTTATACGATTATTATACCGGTGAAAAAATAAAAGTAACTCCTCTTGCTTTTATTGCGAAAGCCTTAGTGAGCGCTCTAAAAGAATTTCCAAATTTTAATGCATCATTAGACTCTGAGTCTAATAAAATTATTTATAAAAAATATTTTCATATTGGTTTTGCCGTTGATACTCCTCATGGTCTTATGGTTCCTAAATTAAGAAACGTTGATCAAATGAGTATTCAAAAAATTGGGGAAGAACTTAAAAATATAAGTCATCTTTGCAGGGAACTTAAGATTGATAAAAAAGAATTTTTTGGTGGATCGATGACTATCTCAAGTTTAGGAGGAATTGGTGGAACACATTTTACACCTATCATTAATCCGCCAGAAGTAGCAATTTTGGGAGTTGGAAGAACTTTTGATCGACTTGTCAAAGAAAAAAATCAAATAGTTTCAAGAAAGATACTTCCGATATCATTATCTTATGATCACAGATTAATAGATGGCGCGGAAGGTGCTAGATTTTGTGTCTATCTTGGAAAATGTCTTGGAAAAGATTTTGCCTTTAAGCTTGCTGTTTAGTTCTTCTTAAACTATTAACCCCTGATGGATAAAAAGTCTTTCTCACTAATTTGCGCTATTGTTACATCTGTTCTTTGGGGCTCAGCTTTTGTGGCGCAAGATATGGGTATGGATTTTATAGGACCTCATACTTTTAATGTAGGAAGATTTTTAATCGGGTTTTTAACTTTAGTTCCTTTCTTTTTTATTTTTGAATTTAAAAATTTAAATTTCAAACAAATTGATAAAAGAAAAACAGCTTATTTTTTATTTTACTTGGGTTTTATTTTAGCTCTAGGCCAAGAGCTCCAACAAATTTCTTTAATCTATACTGATGTAGCTAACACAGGGGTTTTCACAGTTTTTTATGTTTTGGTAGTTCCGGTAATTTCTTATTTTATCTTTTCAAAAAAAATGCATTGGTCAATTTGGCCGTCAGTTTTTATCTGTATACTTGGTGGCCTACTTCTGAGTGAGCTTAATAATTACTCAGTAAGACTAGGTGATACTCTTGGAGTCCTAAGTGCTTTTTGTTGGGGAATTCATATATTGCTTATTAGAAAAACGGTCGAATTTTTTAACTTTCCTATAACTATAGCAATGTCTCAATGTTTTGTGGCATGCTTAGTTTTGATTGGTCCAATGTTCTACTTTGAAGACCCAACGTTTAGTAATTTTTTAAAAGACTCATACGAAGTTTTATATGTGGGAATTCTATCAAGTGGTCTTGCTTTTTTATTACAAACATACAGTTTACAAAATATATCTCCGGCTCCTGCTGCGATAGTTTTCTCGTTGGAAGGCGTTTTCGCAGCAATTTTAGCATGGTTAATATTAGACCAATTCTTAAATGAAATTAAAATTTTAGGAATATTTTTAATATTAGCTGCTGTAATTTTCTCACAACTGATGCCAATATATGATAAGAAAAATTATGGACGAAACTAATAAAGGTTTTATGAAACATTTGGGTGGTCTGGAATTAAAACAGATCAGCGATACTCATTACGAATTTATAGTTGAAGTAAAAGAAATACACTTAAACACTGGAAAAAAAGCTCATGGTGGCTTCCTTGCTTCCATTGCAGATACAGGAATGGGTACTGCTGCTCATAAAGTAGCAGGAGATAAAAGATGTGTAACAATAAATTTAGATATGAAATTTATTTCTGCAGGGTTATTAGGTGATAAATTGAAAGGAAAAATTAAGATATTAAAAAAAACAAATACTCTTATCTTTATATCTTGTGAAATTTCAAATTCTAGCGACATAGTTTCCTCTGCAAGTGGTACTTGGAAAATACTAAAATAGTTAATAATGCATACAAAATCTGTTTTAGTTTCTGCGCTACTCTGTCTTTTTATATTTAATAACGCATCAGCAAATTTTTTTAAGAACATAACTAATTCAATTGAGGGAAATTACGAAAGCCTTAGATACGGAATATCAGTTGCTGATGTAGACAACAATGGAACGTATGAATTTATAGTTGCGGGTTTTGGAAGTGAAAATTTAGCTCTTTCGTATAAAGATAATAAATTAATAAATATTATTGAGGATGAAAAATTTACTGATAAAAAAAGTTTTACTATTGGAGTTGCGGCGTGTGATATTGACTCTGATGGGTATGAAGAAATTTATTTTCTTAACACAGACACTTACAGTGGTGAAAAAAGATATTCTGATAGATTAATAGATCTAAAAAACAAAAAATTTTTTGATATTTTCGAACAAAAGATAAATCAATCAGATTTAAATTTTACCGCTGGTCGTTCGGTAGTCTGTGTAGATAGAAAAGGAAATGGAAAATTTGGTATTTATGTTGCTAATTATGGTGGCCCTACAAGATTCTATGAAAAATTTAAAGGAAGAATTGCTGATAAAGCAACAGAGTTTGGGTTGGACAAAATAACTGGAGGACGAGCAGTTGTTGCGGGCCACATTCTATCCGACAATATTGATATTTTCGCTGCAAACGAAAGAGGAGTTAATTTTTTGTATAAAAATGTTGATGGTACTTTCTATGATATGGCCTCAAGCTACGAAGTTTTAGACCCTTATGAAAATGGAAGAGGAACAACCTTAAGTGATGTCTTGTACAGAGGGCAATTAGATATAGTGAGTGGTAATTGGGACGGAGAACATCGAATTTTTGTAAAAAAAGATAATACATTTAAAGACATTGCTGAAGGACAATTTAAGATACCGTCCAAAATAAGAACAGTTATATCTGCAGATTTTGATAATGACGGTTACGATGAAATCTTTTTAAATAATATTGGAGAGCCAAATAAATTATTTAAAATTAAAGAAAACGGTAAGCTAAAAGAAATTGATTTAGCAATTAATTCTGAACCTAATGGACTTGGTACTGGCGCAGCTGTAGCAGATATCGATAAAGATGGTATTTTAGAGTTATTAATTTCACATGGAGAAACTGGGAACCAAATACTTACTCTATATAAAGCTGATATCAAAAAAAGTAATAACTTTTTAAGAATAAAACCATTAAATAAAAATGGTGCACCGGCAAGAGGCGCTACGGTGACGCTTACTTCTAATTTAAGAAAACACTCTAAAACAATCGATGCAGGATCAGGATATTTATGTCAAATGGAGCCTGTTGCTCATTATGGAATTCGGAAAGGTGAAAAAGATTTAAAAGTTTCAATTAAGTGGACAAACGGAAAGATTAATAATTACAAAATTACAAAAACTGGAAAAACGTATATTTTTAAACAAAGTAATATGACTATCTCGCCATCTTAATAAATATATCACCCATACCGATATTCATTTCCTCTAAAGGAATATCATTTTTGAATGCGCAAAATTTTCCTGTAATTTCATTAGACTCTATTTTTTTAATATCTGTTTTTTGACATTTTTTTGCTTCGTATAAAATTCCTATTACTAATTTACTATCAACTATATGAACCTCTTCTTTATTTAATTTTTGACCATTGCAAAAATAATTTCTATTTACTTCCTTTGGAAAATCTTTTTTTGTACATGGATTATCTATTAAAAGAACATCAATCGATCTTGGGCCATCTTTAAATTTATGTTTGATTTTTTTCACCTTAGTGTAATTCATTAAATCACAAGAACATGGCCAACAACATCTGTAAAGTTCGCCACAAATATTTTTTTGTGTTCTTAATTCTTTAACAAAAATAAAATCTGGTTTTTCTCCAGGGTTAATCAATGAACCTGATACGGGGCAATATAATTTGTTATACTCAATAAATTCTTCGTAAGTTAAATTTTGGTCTATTAAATATTTGAAAAATCTAGGTCCAGCTGCATTTCTATTGCTGTCTGGAAATATTTTGGTCCAGTTTTTAACAAGATTTTCATAGTAAAATTTTTTTTGCTGAAAGTTAGTTTCAGAAAAACTTAATGATATTAATAAAAAATATATAAAAGTAATTTTTAAAATGAATTTCATTTAGTTATTTAATTAAATTTTGAAAAAAAAGCACTGCGCTTTAATGATGCTATTGGTGAGTTTCTGTCATTAATCTTTTCTACTTTGTAAGTTTGGAAAATTTTATAATATATGATAACTATTAAGTTATATGGTAAAAAAAAGAAAATCGTCAAAAAAAAGTAAACAATACTATCAAAAATTTTTAGACGGTGAGTTATCACTTCCACATTCGTATTGGTTAGTAGGAGTAGTTTATAGTTTTGGAGTTGGAATAATTTTGGCTATTTTTATGTTAGGATTTAATTTACCAGAGAGAGCTGCAAACGTTTTGGCTTTACCTTGGTTAGTTTTTATTACTATTGGCATTTGGAAATCTGCCACAAAATATAAAGGTCCAAAATTTTGGGCTATACTTGCTAAAATAGCTATTGTAATTGGAATAATAAATTCAGTTGGATCTATTATTTCAGGTGTCTAAAAAAATTTGTAGCTTGAATAAATTTTGCTCCATAGTAATTTTTAATTACCATGGAGCTTTTATCAACTTAATTTCCGAAATACCCTAGTCTGTTACCAGAGTTATCGAAAATATTTCCATTACTTGAATAACCTAAGCTGTTTCCAGAGTTGTCATAAATTCCATTGCCTCTGTTGAAATTTAAAGAACTGTTATTCCAGTTTAATGGACTATTATCCCAGTTAAGGGAACTATTGTTCCAATTAAGGGAACTGTTATTCCAATTTAAAGGGCTATTATCCCAGTTAAGAGATGAAGCCGATAAATTAGAAAATGTTAGCATGCTTAGTGCTAATATTCCCGAAGTTAATATTTTTTTCATAAGTTTCTCCTTTCTTTAAAATATATAAGTTTTTCTTAATTTTTTTCCTGTGAAATCAGTTGAAAGATTTTGGACAAAATAGTTTAATATCTAATGGCAAAAATTAGAGACCTATCATCTATTGAAAGTGGCTTAGCTCAAGCAATTAAAAATTTAGGTAAAGGAACTTTGGAGACTGTTACCGGAAAAAGTGAGTCCTTTTTGAGAAAATGTAGTGATCCCGATTTAGATCAACAATTAGATCATAGAGATGCAATAAAAATTGATAGAGCATGTATCGAAGCAGGACTAATGCCCTACTTATTTAGAGCGCATGAGTATGTTATTTTGTCAGAGTTAAAAAAGGTTAAGGGTGATAATACAGATTTAAATGAATTACTGATTAAATTTACTATATTACATGGTAAATTAATGGACTCAATTAAATCAGCAAAATCATATGAGAGTGATCGAGGTAAAGCAATTTCTGCAAGTGAAAAAAAAGAAATATTTGAGGCCTTTGATCAATTAGAAGCAAAGATTCTAAAAATTAAAAAAACAATTGAAACAGTATGACGTTACTTGCAATTACAATAGTGCCCTCTTTAGCAATTTTATATTACTTTGTGTTTTCAGATAAGTTTAGGGAACCAAACAAATCAATTTATAAAGTTTTTGGTTTAGGTATTTTGATTTGTCTCCCGGCATATTTTGCAAACACTCTATTGATATCTTTTTTTTATAAAAATACTTTGGTTCCCACAGAGCTCCTAGGCTCATTTTTAAGTGCTGCAATAGTTGAGGAAGGATTAAAATTCTTAGTCCTCTATTACTTTGTTTTAAAAATGAAAGAATTTAATGAACCCATGGATGGAATAGTCTATGGAGTAACAGTATCTTTAGGTTTTGCAACACTTGAGAATATTTTTTACGTATATGGACAAGGTTTTAACGACCCCTATTCAATAGCAATATTAAGATCTATTTCGGCAATTCCAGCACATGCTCTTTTTGGTGTATTTATGGGTTACTTTTTTATGCGTTATGTATTTATTAAAAAGAAAAACAATTTACTATTAAGCATTCTTGTACCCTATTTTCTTCATGGATATTACAATTATTTTGCAACTTTAAGTTATTTAGGAATGTTTTCTTTATTGATTGTTGGATGGTTTATAGCAATTCGCATCTTTTCAAAATTAAAAGTGAAACAGAAGACAAAGAGCAAAGAATATGAAAAAAAGCTTTAAATTATTTATAAGCGCTCTAGTTTTAACTTTTTTAGTCTCTCAAAGTTTACTTTCTGAATCACGTTGCCAAAAATTTTATTCAGAAATACTTGCTCAAGATATAAGTTCGGATGTTTATAAAGCAACTGTCTCACCCATCGCATCGTTAGGATTTCAAAAAGAATATTATTATGACGTAAAAAATGATGCCTTTGAGTGGCTTAAAGATAACAATGGTTATTTTAGTGTTGGTAAAATAGAAAAAGAGGATCTAATTAATAAAGTTAATTATGGAGATAAAATAATATCTGTTAATGGAATTGATTTAAGAAAATATAATTTTAAATACGCATCTGATGATTTTTTTGAAGATCTATTTGAAGATAATCAAAATGTAAAAATTAAAATAAAAAATTCAAATACAGGCAAATTTTACGAGATTGAAACTAAAAAAGAAACTTTAGAGCCTGATAATGTATACGTAGATTTCTATATAAAGCATATTAAATTAAATGAGAAAGAAGGGACTTTTGATCTTACTATGCAAAAAGATTTTGCTTTTTCAAATCTTGGTGAAAACTTTACTTTAACACAGTTAGCAAAAGACACGCTTGTAGACGAAAATAATAATTACGAATATTGTCCATTTTCTGTTGAACAATTTAGAAAACTAGACACTCTTGATCCAAATAATGGAATGACAGTGGGCAACGAAGTAAAAAGAGATAAAAGTTTAATTCAAGAAATATATGAGTTTGAACCGTTTATTGATGAAAAGGAGGTAGCCTTAGATGTTTTATTTAAATCATCAGGTACAACAACAATAAGAAATAAATATGACTTAAAATCTTTTCCATTTGATAAACAAAAAATCAGAATAAACATTCATCAAACTTATTACACTTTGGAAGGTTATAGGCTTGAAGAATCTACTTTTGCGCATGCTGAATTGGCTCATTTCATAAAGAAAGATGCAATTCAGGGTTGGGATATCGTTAATTCTAAAATTAATCAACGTATACATTTTGATCCTAAATGGAGTCAATACTTCGACGGAGTTGAAATAACTTTAGATATAGAGAGAGAAAGTGCTTATTATATCTTTAAAATAATCCTACCAATTATTCTTATTCTTGTGGTTTGTTGGTCTTCTATTTGGATTACACCAAGAGAAATTGAGTCAAGATTAACTATTACAATTGTATGTTTGCTTTCATTAATTGCTTATAACTTTGTTATCGACTCTGAATTACCAAAACTTGAATATCTCACAACCATGGATTTTATTATTTTAATGTCTTATATTTATGCGGCAATACCAAATTTTTTAAGTATTTATTCTCACAGAAGATTTTTATCTAAAAATAAAGCTAAAATTAAAGATTTGGAGTTGTTGGGTAGGCGATATGGTTTCATAAGCTACTTGTCAATAATTGTAATAATTATTATCATAAATACTAATATGAGCCCTGATAATACAAAAGCATTTTTAAGTTGGATGGCTTTAACACAATGAAAAAAATACTAGTAATTTTTTATTGTTTCTTTCTTTTTACTAACTTTAGTATAGCTGACACTAGTTTTGATACTAGAGGCAAACCTGGGGCTGTAAAAAGTAAAAAGATAAAAAAAAGTAGCAGATTTAATATTAACAAACAGATGCTTAATACAAATTATCAAAATGAAATAGTTTCTGCCCAACTTTTTAATAAAAAAATAATTGAAAAAGATGAAAAAAATCAAACAAGAGGTTTATTAGGAGGGGGTGATAGAAGCAGTGAAATTTACAAGAATTATTCACCGAGTATAGCTTTAATCATGAGTAAAGAGGGAGATAAATGGTATGACGGCACAGGTTCATTAATAGACAAATGCGGATTGATTTTAACAAACTGGCACGTTGTTGAAAATGCAGATAAAGTGAATATAATTTTCAAGCCTAAAGCTGGTGTAGAGTTAAAAGATGCGCCTTATTATAATGCTAAAGTTTTATCATCAAATAAAAATCTTGATTTAGCGTTATTACAAATTTCAAATCCTCCAAAGAACTTAAAAATAATACCCGTTGGAACATCAAAATTTGCAAATGTTGGATCAAAAGTTCATGCTATAGGTCATCCCAACGGACTATACTGGTCATATACTCAAGGTTATATCAGCCAGGTAAGAAAAAAATTTAAGTGGAAATATGAGGGCTCTAAGCACACAGCAGATGTTATTCAAACTCAAACACCAATAAATCCAGGAAACTCAGGTGGTCCTTTATTTGATGATAATGGAAAAATGGTCGGAGTAAATAGTTTCGGCGATACTGATGGACAAAATTTGAACTTTGCAATTGCAATCGATCATGTGAAAAAAATTTTAAAACCCTGCCAAAAATCTAAAGTATCCAAACCTAATGTTGTTCAAAAAAAAGATAAATACATTGAGCACGACCACAACAAAAATGGAGTAATAGATACTTGGTATTATGATAGCGACAATAATGGAAAAATAGATACGGCTTATGTGGATGATGATGAAAATGGAGAAATAGAGGCAGTATTAATTGACGATAACGAGAATGGAAAATGGGATTATTCATATTTCGATGATAAAGAAAAAAATCTTTCAACAATTTACTTTGACACTGATGAGGATGGAAAAATAGATAAAATTGGAATTGATTATGGTATCGATGGAACAATTGATAAGTGGGAGAAAGTATAATTTTTTTAAAATATTAGTTATCATTATCCTATTTTTTTGCTTTAAATCAAATTTGAACGCTGCCTGGCTGGGTGTGCAAATGAATTTAACCAAAGAAAATAAAGATATAATTATTACAGCTACAGCAAAAAATTCTCCAGCTTTTGAGGGTGGTATAAATCCAGGTGACTTAATTGTCTCTATAGATGGTAAAGAATTAAAAGGAGATAAAAAAATTCAAAATTTCATCAATCTTTTAAAAAATAAAAAATTTAAGTCTTCAATGTCATTGGTTGTTATAGATAAAGATGGCGTTAAAAAAAAAATCTTTATTACTTTTAATAAAAAACCGCCTAACTATCCTATTTGGACAAGTGAGTCTAAAGAATACACTAGTTTTGTCTTAGAAACTCTATTTGTGTTTCAAGGTGACCTGATAAATCAAAAATATTTTTCTAAAAAAATCAAAGATAGATATCAAAAAGGTGTAATCTCATGTGTTCCTAAAGCCTCTCACGCATATAGTGTGGGTATAAGGCCTTATGATATTATATTAAGTATAAATGATAAAAAATTTGAACCATCAAATCACTCTGAATTAATTCAGCCCGGTATAAATAAACTCAAAATTAAAAGGGGAAATAGAATTTTAATTAAAGAAGTTATTTCACATGCATCGACAGGTGGAAGACTTTGGAAAATGAATGAGAAATATCTAGACTGCACTCCTGAATATTCTGACTTTATGTGCTTTGAGTCTCTAGATGGCAAGAAAAATCTAACAAAAGAAGAACGATATTTGAGAGATAAAAGTTCATATGAGTGTTTGGTGAGAAATAAATCTCCTGATATTGTTTTTCATAAGGTTGGAGAAAAAGGTTACTATTTAAAGGCAAATTCTTTGTTATTTATGTTAAACCATTTAACCTTCGAAAAACCAAAGGACCATTTATCTGAGATTAATAAGTACCTTCCAGAAGCGAGAAAAACATTAGAAATTTTTGATAAGGCAATTGATAAAAAAATTATTGCCAAGGAAGATTTGGGTGATACTTACAGATTGTTATCAGAATCAATTAGTAATGCTACACTTTTTGCTGGTGGCAGTGGTCAAGATTTATTTAAATCTAAAGAAAAAAATAAAATTATTACTCAAACAGATGATATTGAAAGAAGAAAAAAAACTATTGATGATATCTATAATGAAAAAGGCTTAGATTTAGAAACGATAAAAACTATTACAAGATATTCTTATTTTTTAAGAAAAAATAAAGAGTTCGATTACTTAGAAAAATATCTTTTAAAGATTAAAAATGATGTTACGTGGAATCAAACAAATTTAAGATATTTGGATGATGTGTATGAGGATTTAAATGATATTTATATTAAAAACCGTCAGCCTGAAAAAATTGCTCCATTGTTAGAAGAGGGCTTGAAAATTGCAAAATCTTTTGGTGACAACGTAGATGCATTAAACGCTTATGGCAGATTTCTTCAATCTGCGAATATCAATATTATAAATTTATGGGGAGACCAAAAAAAAATGATGCGATATGGTCAAAAAAATTTGGCTTTAATTTCAGAGCATATCTTAAAACTTGAAAAACTAGACGAAAAGAAAAAGCAAGAATTAGAAAAATTAGATAAATATTCTTATCTTAATTTAATAGAGGCTTTAATACGATCTGAATTTACGGTCGTTAGCAGCGGAAAATATAATTTTGATAAATATTTATCTAAAGGCTTAAATCATATTAATAATTCTCAATTCCAAGATAAAATGTGGAGTAATAAGTTTGGTTTAATAGTTAATTCTTTGCTTTATTATCTGCCAAGAAATGAAGTAGACAAATTTACTTTTAATCACAATATATTAAAATCAATGATCGCAAACTCCTCAGGTGATTTTTCTAAGTTAGCAACAATTTTCAGTAATTCAGGAAATTTATTAAATATATATTACACCGCTGGTTTAGAAGAAGACGCAAAATTTTTACTTGAATATGTTGAAAACTCAATTTCTAGAAAAAAATTAGAGACTGACCCAGTTTATGTGACCGGTGCAGTTTTAGTTGACTTATATAAAGCTAAATATTTTATAGATGATCACAATTACAAAGATGCTATCTTAACATTAGAAAACCTGCTTAATTATACAAATTTTCAAAACACTCTTCAACCCAAAAACATTATCGATACGATCGTCATTGGAAATGTTATTCCTCTTTTAATTGAGAGTTATGTTGAGGTAGATGATATTGATAAAATAGATTATTATTCTGAATATTTTTTTTCAGGTTCTTCAGACAAAATTTCAAAAAAAGACTTTAAAAATTTATTTAATGTTTACAAGGATTTGCCAGAGGAAGGATTGAGATTATATAATTCACTACTTGTACTTTATAAAAATCAAAATAATAAAAATCAAATTCTTAAATTAGAGAGTCACCTAAATAAAAAAATAATTGAATTAGCAGATGTTCATTTTAAAGATAAAAATCCTCTATCAATGACTAATGATTTAGAAATAGTAAATCAACTTACAAAGATTTCTATTAATTTATTAGAGACAAATCAAAATAAAAAACTGCCATTAAAGATCTTAAATTACGCTCATCCAAAACTTTTAAATCATATTAATAATCAATTGTATCAATCGATAAGATCTACCAATGAATCATCAAAATCAGTAGCTTACAGATTTTTAGAAGCAAGTTCTTACATAGACGAAAAAAGTTTCTATAAAAAAAGTTACAATGTTGCTCAATTGAGTAAAAATACAAATACAGCTAGAGATTTATTGAAGGCTTTAAAAAATCAAAAAATTGATGGCGAAATAGGAAATTTAATAAATGAATATAATAATATCGAAAGAAAAGTTCTTGTATTACTTAGAAGCCAAAATTTTATACCTAAAGAAATAAGTAGTAACAAAATGAAAATTAATGACTCTGACGAGCTAAAAAAGCTGAATTCAGAATTGCTATCTTTAAAATCAAAAATATCAAAGCTAGACCCTAATTATTTTAAATCTTTAAAAATCACACCAACAAGTTTTGAGCAAATTCAAAAAAGGCTTTCTAAAAATGATGCTTTAGTTGATTATTTTGTTTCTGAAAAGAATTTACACGTTGTTCTTATTAAAAAAGATAAATTCTTTGTAGAAAAACAAGCAATAAGTTCAAATACCATCGCGAAATATTCTCAGGAATTAAGAGATAGTTTGGTTTTTGTAAATAATTTAAGGCCTTTCCCTGTGGAAACTTCTTTTAAACTTAATAAAGGTATATTTTTGTTTCTAAAAAATAAAATATCTAATGTAAAAAGGGTATTTATAGTACCTGATAGTTATTTAAATAGCATACCTCTCCATCTTTTATCTCAAGAAAAAAAATCAAATTGTCTAGATTGCTCTGATTTAAAATTTAATTTACATGATAATAATTTTGTATATTTACCGACAGCTGAAACATTTGTAAATCTAGATAGCTATGAAGAAAAATATAAATATGTAAAAACCGCCTCTCTCAATCAAAAAGCTGAACAATTAAAAAAATTTAGTGAAAAAAATAAAACAATTCCTGATTCTTATAAAAATATTAAAAAGTTTATAAAAGATAAAAAATGGAAAAAGGATGATAAATCTAAGATTTTAAATAAACCTACTACAGAAAAAGGCTATATAGGGATAGGAGACCCTGATTTGTATGCGAATAGATCAAATAAAGTTTCAGAGAAACAAAAAATAACATTTATAAGAGGGATTTCAGATAATAAGATTAAGTCTGAAGACATTAAGTCTATTTATGGACCGGTAAATGGATCTGCGGATGAGTTAAAAATTGTTTCAAATTTCTTAGATCAGTTAAATACGAAAATTTTATTAAAAGATAAAGCGACGGAAGACATAGTGAAATCTCAAGATTTTAACAATTTTGACATTATTCATTTTGCAACTCATGGGGAAGTATCCGGTGCTTTAAGTGGTTATAACGAGCCTTTTTTAGTATTAACACCCCCACAAAAAGTCACAAATGAAGAAGATGGATTGTTAACAATGTCAGAAATTATGGGTTTAACAAATAATGCAAGCCTAGTCGTTTTATCTGCTTGCAATACCGCTTCCGGGGATCAATCGCCCTCTGAAGGTTTTAGTGGATTAACAAAAGGCTTTTTTATTGCTGGTTCAAAAAATTTAATGGTTTCAAACTGGTATGTAGAAACTTATTCAACAAAAGATTTAATCACTTCATTTTTTAATGAAGCCAAAAATAACAATAATCTCTCAATCTCTAAAAACTTAAATAATAGTATGATCAAATTTATTAAAGAAAATAAAGATAAGTCTCATCCTGTATTTTGGGCTCCTTTTGTCATAGTAGGAAATGACCAAAAATTAAATATTTAGTTGTCCAAAAACTCTAGCCTGTTTACACATTAAATATTTTAGAAAAAACTTATATTAACCTTGTAAGACAAAAAGTCTTACGGAAAGGACAAATATGAAAAAAATATTATTTACGCTTGCTTTAGTTACAATGTTAGCTAGCAACGCAAATGCAGGTCAAAGCTGTACTACCACTTGTTACGGCAATACTTGTTACACTAATTGTTATTCTTACTAATAATCCTTTACTTCTCCCTGTAAGCCTTCAGGGAGAAGTTGCTAAAATCTTTAAAATTGAAATAATCTGTTATTAAAAAATTTTATTTTAGTAATTTATTTGTTGTCCAAAAAATCGCTACTGATTACACATTAAACTTTTTAATTAGTAATTATATCTATCTTGTAAGGCATAAAGTCTTACAGAAAGGAAAAAAATGACATTGAAACAATATGTAATTGCAGGAGTGATAGAGCAAATTATCGTTTTATCATTCATACTTCCTGCGACTGGATGGTGGTTCAGCTTTTTTGCTTTGACTGCTGTGTGGAATATAGTTGCTGGAGCTTTTAAATAATAATTAAAGCCCCTAAATAAAATTAGGGGCTAAAATTAGGAGATGAAAAATGTATAAAAAAATTTTATTAAAAAATACTAAAGAATTAATTATCGGTTTTTCTTTGATTTTATCAGCAATTATAATTTCTAATACAAATCAAGGTTACACATCCTCTTTAGCGCACTGCTATCAAAAAAACTATGAACACTTTATTAATAATAGAGGCTATAGCGAAAACAGAGCTGCAGTGAGGGCGAGAAGGATATGTAGATAACTAACTTGATCTTCTAGAGTTCAAAAAAACTACTATTAATAAAAATATAAAAGCAAAAGGGTAAACAATAGCTTTATTCGGTCGTTCAGGATTTTCAATTTTAAAATTACTTATGATGTCACCCATTTGAATACCAGATTTTTTGGCCTCACCTTTCCAGTTTAATTTATCGACAGTCAATTGATCGTTCTGGTCAATTAAAGTTACACCATATTCTTCTAAGTTATAATTGTTTTCAAATTTACCTTTATCGATAACAAATAGTTTGTATCTATCTCCATACTCCGTAACCCTTGTAACTTTAATATGAACCTCTTTTGATGGATCAAAGGAAAGATTTTGAATACTTTGTGCCGAAAGTTTTTGCTCATTATATTTTGGGTAGAATTTACTTAAAACATAGTCTGGAGCTAAAAAAGATAAAGATATTATTAAAAAAGCTATAGTCTCGTACCACTTTAATTTATTTATGAACCATTGTTGTGTAGCTGCAGTGAAAACTAAAATACCTATTAATGAAGTGGCTATTACTAACAGGGCTTGCCAGATACTATCTACCCCTATTAATAAAAGTTCATGGTTAAATAAGAAGACAATCGGTAAAATTCCTGTTCTTAAACTATACCAAATAGCTTGAAGCCCTGTTCTTAAAGGATCTCCACCAGAAATTGCTGCTGCTGCATAAGATGCTAAGCCAACAGGAGGAGTTACATCGGCCATCAATCCAAAGTAAAATACAAATAAGTGTACAGCAATTAACGGGAAAATAAAGCCCGAAGCATTTCCAACGTCGACTAAAACTGTAGCCATTAGTGAAGCCACTACAACATAGTTAGCAGTTGTAGGTAGACCCATTCCAAGAAGTAAACAAAGAATAATAGTTAATAAAATTAATATAATTACATTGTCTCTTGCTATCGTCTCGATGACTATAATTAAATTAGTGCTTAATCCTGTAGATCCAACTGCTCCTACAATTATCCCTGCTGTAGCGATTGCTATTCCAACTCCCACCATGTTAATTGCACCTTTTTGAAGACCTACAATTGTTTGATTCCACCACTCGATAAAACCAATTTTATAATCTGAGTTTTTAATGATTCGATTAATCAAATTCACTATTATTAAAGAAATCGTTGCATAAAAAATTGAAAAACCAGCAGTATATCGCATGTAAACAAGTAAAAAAATTAAAACAAAAATTGGTATCAAAAAATGTAATCCAGATAAAAAGGTTCTCTTAAGATGAGGAACGTCTGCATCATCCATTCCTTTAAGACCTAATTTAAGAGCTTCTAGATGGGATATATAAAATAAAGCAATGTATGAAATGATAGCTGGTAAAAAAGCATGTTTAACAACTTCAAAATAAGTAACGCCTATAAAACTTGCCATAACGAAAGCTGCAGCTCCCATAACTGGAGGCATGATTTGACCATTAACAGAGGATGATACTTCAATTGCTCCTGCTTTTTCTTGAGAGAATCCTGTTTTTTTCATAATCGGAATTGTAAAAGTTCCGGTAGTAACAGTATTTGCTATTGAAGAACCTGAAATCATTCCTGTCATTCCTGATCCTAAAATGGCTGCTTTAGCTGGTCCTCCTCTCATTTTACCAACCATGGCAAATGCTAAATCTAAGAAGTATTTTCCTCCACCTGCTGTTTCTAACAATGCTCCAAAAAGAACAAATAAAAATATAAAATCGACAGAAACACCAATAGGTATTCCAAAAATAGCTTCTTGATCAAACCATTGAAATCCAACTAATCTTTTTACAGATAGACCTCCATGAGAAATGATATCAGGTGCATATTTTCCAAAATAAGAGAACAAAAGAAAGCATATAGCGATAATCACCAAAGGTAAGCCTATTGCTCTTCTTGTGGCCTCTAAAAGTATTAAAATACCTGTAGCACCAATAATGAGCTCAACTGGAACTTTGTATCCAAATATCTCTTTAACTAAGAGAATACCGCCCCTATTAACAAGATCATCATAAAAAAAATAAATATAAAGACAACAAAATGCAGCAACGATACTTATTAGAATATCTAGAGCTGATATTTTCTTTCCTCGTACAGCAGGAAAAATTAAAAATGTTAGTGTTAAAGCAAAACCTAGATGTATTGCTCTGGCAGGTAAACCTTTGAACATTCCAAAGTTAAACCAAAAAGGAAATGGGGATGCATACCACAATTGAAACAAAGTCCAAAGAATAGCTATTCCAAAAACTATTTTTAAATGAATGCCTGATAAATTTCGAGTTGGAGAAATATCTTCTTGAATTTTGTCTTTAATCTTACTTTGGATAATTTGATTCATTTGACTTAAGATACATTATTCTAAAAAAAAAGGCCCAAAAAATATTGGGCCTTTTTTAATTAAACTAAAAAGTTGAATTACATTAATCCAGCTTCTTTATAGTACTTAATTGCACCTGGATGTAGTGGAGCCGATAAGCCATCAGCTATCATATTTTTCTTTTCCAGAGGTGCAAAAGCAGGATGTTGTGCTCTGAAATCATCAAAATTTTCCATTACCGCTTTTGTTACTAAGTAAACAAGCTCTTCAGAAACATCTGCACTTGTAACGACTGTAGCTTTTACACCAAATGTTGTCGCATCTTTTTTCTGATTAGAGTAAGTTCCAGCTGGTATTACTGCTTTAGCGTAATAGTCAGCTCCATCAATTAAGCCTTGAACTGGCGCACCAGTCAAGTTGATTGGGCTAGCTTTTGCTTTACAAGTTGCTGCTTGTTCCATAGCACCATTTGGAAATCCTACTGAATATCCGAATGCATCTATTTTACCGTCACACAGAGCTTTAACTTGTTCAGAAGAAGTAAGTTCAGTAGTAGCTTTGAACATACTCATGTCTGCTCCCATAGCTTTCATTAATTCTTCCATAGTTCCTCTTTGTCCAGAACCTGGATTACCAATGTTTACTGTTTTTCCTTTTAGACCTTTAAAATCTTTAATTTTAGATTTTTTGCTTGCCCAAATTTGGAAAGGTTCATTGTGAACCGAAAATACAGCTCTTAAATTACTAAACTGTTTTCCTTCCCATTTGCTTGAACCATTGTAAGCATGATACTGCCAGTCTGACTGAGCAACACCAAATTGAAACTCACCATCTTTGATTTGTCCAATATTGTAGTTAGAACCACCTGTTGAAGGTGCGGTACATCTGTAAGCTTTTGCTGTACCTTTTTTTCTACCATGATCAGCACTAATTGCTGACTTATGTAACATTTTACATATAGCGTTACCTGTTTGGAAATATACTCCAGTAGGTCCACCTGTTCCTATTGTAAAGAACTCTGCTGATTTAGCGATTGAAGTGATTGGGCTTGAAAAAGCTACCATTACTAAAAAAGCTGAAATCATTGATATCATTTTTTTCATGTGTACATCCTTTTGTTAATTAGTTAATTTAACTACGATATTGAATTGAGGTCAAAGAGATTCTTATAAATTTTTAACCCAATTTGACAGTTTAAAAACGCCTTCAACTACATTTGGGGCGTACTTTTTAATCATCTCATCATCTATCATTTTGCAGTTTGTAACGTTTCTAAAAAATTCTACTCCATCAAAATCAGTATAACTTAATCTTGTTAACATTTTTTTTGGTTTAAAGCCAAAATCTGAACCTGGTAGCATTGCTACTCCTGTGTCATTTAAAATAGCATTACATAATTCTGACGACGTTTTGTATTTTTTATTTTTAAACTCTGGCATTAAATAAAAGGCTCCTTGGGGAGGGACAATTAAAATTTTGTTTGATTTAAGATTGTTGTAAACGTAATTTCCAACTGCTTTTAATATCGCTCTAACTTTAAGTTTGTATTGATTATGCTCATTAGCATAAGCTTCTACAGACGCGTATTGCGTTGGAGTATTTACTGTCGAATAAGACTCACTAGCAAGAGATTTTAAACTTTTTAGAAATTCAGTTAACTTTTTTGGAACAGCTAGAAAACCTAATCTCCATCCACCAGCCCCACACCATTTACTTAATCCTCCAGTGATAAAAGTAAGTTCAGGATAAAATTTTGATATAGACTCATATTCATTTGAAAATGTAAGGTCAGTATAAATTTCATCCGATAAAACCATTATTTTATATTTTTTTGCTACTCCGGCTAACTCTATTAAATTTTCGCAAACTGCTCCTGATGGATTATTTGGAGAATTGAGAATTAAAATTAAATTTTTATTTTTTCCAACTGACTTTATTTTTTTTTCAAGTTCTTTTCCTGTAGGAAACCAATTATTCCCTCTTGAAGTTTCTAGCCAATGAACTTTGTTTGAGCCAATTTCTGCTTGAGGTTCATAAGAAACCCAACCAGGCGCTGGGATTATTATTTCTCCATTAAAAGCAATATGGATTAATAGCATTGCTTCTTTTGAGCCAGGGGTTATTAATATATTTTCTTTTGGAAAATCATTTCCTGTTCTTTTAGATAAGTATTTAGAAATATTTTCTCTTAACTCAGGAAGTCCTTGAATTGGCAAATATTCTTTTCTGTGAGCATTTTTTTTTAACGCCTCTACAATTTTTTCTGGTACTGGGAATGGTGATTGACCAAAACCAAATTGATAAACTTTTTTTCCACTAGAAATAAGTTCTTTAGACTTCTCGTTTATTACTAGTGTAGAAGATTCTTTTAACTTAAGAATTTTCTTTTTTACTTTAGAAGACATTTTGCTTTAAATTACCTATACGGGGACTGCCTATTAGAAGTCAAATCAAATATGAAAGTTGGAACATTTGACAAAACGATTCGGTCATGTTTTAATCTTATTTTGTTCTCAACTTTGACCTACATATAGTATAAATAAATTTATCTGACACAAATATGAATGCCAGCTCATCTAAAATCATTGCACTATTAGGACCAACAAATACTGGGAAGACCTATGTAGCGATTGAAAAAATGCTGGAATTTAAATCTGGGATTTTTGGACTTCCTTTAAGATTGTTGGCAAGGGAAGTTTACGACAAATGTGTAAATAAAGTCGGAGCAGAAAAAGTAGCTTTAATTACTGGAGAAGAAAAAATAATTCCAAGCACTGCGAATTATTTTATTTGTACAGTGGAGTCAATGCCTAAGAATAAAAAAGTTGATTTTATTGCAATTGATGAAATTCAAATGTGTGCAGATAGAGAAAGAGGACATATTTTCACTGAAAGACTATTAGAGGCGCGTGGAACAGAATTAACTATGTTTCTTGGTTCTCAAGTTATGGCTAATATTATTAAAGAACTTGTTGAAAATGTTCATTTTGAAAATAAGGAAAGATACTCAAAATTAAGTTACTCAGGAATTAAAAAAATATCTAGATTAGAGAGAAAAGTCGCAATTATAGCTTTTTCTATTGAGGAAGTTTATGCAATAGCTGAACTTGTTAGAAGACAAAAAGGTGGTGCAGCAGTGATAATGGGATCGTTAAGTCCTAAAACTAGAAATTCACAAGTAGGTCTTTATCAATCAGGTGATGTGGATTATTTAATTGCAACGGATGCAATTGGAATGGGTTTAAATATGGATATTAATGAAATTTATTTTTCAAATTTAAAAAAATTTGACGGAAAGAAAACTAGAAGACTTAATCTAATTGAAATGTCTCAAATTGCTGGACGAGCAGGCAGATACAAAAACGATGGAGGTTTTGGTACCACTGGTGATTGTGAAACTTTAAATTCGGATGAGATAGAAAAGATTGAAAAGCATCAATTACCAGATACTAAAACAATTTTTTGGAGAAATTCTAAATTAGATTTTAAAAATCCTGAAGGTTTGATTGCCACCTTAGAATTAAAACCATCACAAAAAAATCTTTTAAGAACTAATGACTCACTTGATGAAAGTGTCTTGAGGTTTTTTTTAAAGAAAGGAACAAATAATATTATTTATCATAAAAATTTAGAATTATTATGGGAATGCTGTCAAATTCCGGATTTTGAAAAAAAAGCTTACGGTCAACATATTAATGTTATTGATAAAGTATTCCAATTTTTATCTACTCGTAAAAATAGAATTCCAAGCACGTTTATGAAAGAACAGCTCAAGGGATTAGATCGAGATCATGGAAATGTAGACTTATTATCTCACAGACTTTCTAATGTACGTACTTGGTCTTATGTAGCCAATAAAAAAAATTGGGTAGAAAATTCAGATTATTGGATTCAGCTTACTAAAAGTATAGAGGATAAATTATCAGATAAGTTACACGATGAACTTACAAAAAGTTTCATTGATAAAAAAATAAGTATTCTTTCAAGAAATTTGAAACAAGATCTTATTCTAAATACAGAAATCAATGATGAAAATAAAATTCATATCGATGGACAGTTGGTTGGTGAACTTAAGGGTCTTAAATTTATAATAGAAGTTACCTCTAAAACACTTGATACTGACATTAAATCAATCAAAAAAGCTGCAAGAAAAGGTGTAGAAAAAGAGTTGATTAAGAGAGTGGATGAAATTCTTAATAAAAGTGAAATTAAGCTCAATAATGAAAACAAAATTACTTGGAAAGGAAATCCAATAGCTAGTTTAAAAAAAGGAAGTAGCTATTTAAGCCCAGATATACACATAATTGCTGACGACTCTTTAAATGAGGAGTCTAAACAAAGATTAAATTTATTTATTAATAAATGGTTAACTAATCATATAAATGAAGTGCTAGGAGATCTAATCAAACTAACAAAACACGAAATTAAAAATCAATATTTAAGAGGTTTATTATTTCAGCTTTATGAAAATAATGGGGTCGTTAAAAGGAATGAAATAGATAAAATTGTGAAATCAATACCGTCAGAAGAAAGAAAAAAATTATGGAGCATGGGAGTTAAACTTGGCAGATATCATATTTATTTGCCTAAAATGCTAAAGCCCAAAGCTGTTGAATTCAGAATTAGTTTGTGGAAAATATTTCATAACCTCTCTGATAAAAATAAAATACCTAAATCAGGTCTAAATTTCCTCTCAGGTACAAATTTAGAGAAAAATTTCCTTTTACTTTGTGGATTTGAAAAATTTAAGAATTTCTTCGTAAGAATAGATATTCTAGAAAAACTATTTTTGAAAATAATTGAAAACACAAAAGATAAAAAATTTAAAATCAATGCTGAAATGATGAACTTATTAGGTTGCTCAAAAGAAAATTTTTATAAATTAATGAATTATATGAATTATAAAAAAGATAAATCACCTGATACCTACATTTTTAAAGGTGAAAAAAAGAGAAAAGAGAAAATAATAAGATTTGACAAAAAAGAAAATCCATTTAATAAGCTTCTCTCTTTAAATATAAAATGAACAAATTAGATAAAAATACGATAACTGGCATTTCTGCATTACTTGTACATGCAGCTAAAATCGATGAGATTTATTCTGATCATGAAAAGGATTTAATTAAAAATTTCATAAAATCTTATTTAGAAAACGAAGATACTAATTTAATTCTTGAAAAAGCTGAAAACATTGAAAGTAATTCAAATCAATTATTGAGTTTTACGAATATTGTAAAACAAAATTCAATAGAAGTTAAAAAAAATATTATAGAACATCTTTGGAAAATAATTATCTCTGATAATACTATAGACCAATACGAGTCAAATTTAATGCGAAGAATATGTGGGCTAATATATTTTCCAGATAAAGAGTGTGCTGAAATAAAACTTAAACTTATGGCAAGCAAATGACATATATCGTTAAAGATGAATGTATTAAGTGTAAGCTAACTGACTGTGTAGAAGTTTGTCCAGTTGATTGCTTTTATGAGGGAGAAAATTTTTTAGTAATTAATCCAGATGAGTGTATTGACTGTGGTGTTTGTGAACCTGAATGTCCAATTGATGCTATAAAAGCAGATACTGATGAAAATGTTAAAGATATGGATAAATGGTTGTTGATAAATAAAAAGTTTTCTGCAATATGGCCTAATATTTCCAAAAAACAGGAGCCAATGAAAGACCATGAAAAGTTTAAAAATATAAAAAATAAATATGATAAATACTTTTCGGAAAAACCAGGAAAATAAATTGTATGCCAAAGAAGAAAAAAACTAAAAAAATTAAAAAACTAAAAAAGTTAAAAAAATTAAATAAAAATAAAACATTATTAAAATCAGTAGAAAAAAAAAGTACCATTCCTGGACCTGATGAAAAACCAGAGATAAAAAAAATAAAAAAACAACCTACTGAAAAAAGAATTTATAATTTAAAAGATTTTGTAGTATATCCAAAACATGGAGTAGGAAAGATAACAGCTATTGAAAAAGCTAAAATTGGTGAAATAGACATTCAGTTTTATAAAATTTTAGTTGAAAAGGAAAAACTGACTTTAACCGTACCAATCAATCAACAATCGAAATTAAGACCAATAGCCTCTATCAATCAAATAAATAAATGTGTTTCAATTTTGAAAATGAAGCCTAAGATAAAAAGGACTATGTGGAGTAGACGAGCTCAGGAATATGACCAAAAAATTAATTCTGGCAAAATTTATGAATTAGCCGAAGTTGTAAAAGATCTTAATAAAAATACAGATATCATTGCAGACCAGTCTTATTCTGAAAGGCAATTATTTGAAAAGGCTTATGAGAGATTAAAGTCTGAGTTTGAAGCAGTTCTTAAAGTAAGCCCTGAAGAAGTGCAAAAAAAAATGGATAAAGCTTTAGGTAGATCAGCGATTTCTGAAAGTGGAGCATAAAAAAACGCCCTTTTTAAAAGTTAAAAAGGGCGTTTAGTTAAAGAGAAAACTATCTTCTTTTTCTTCTTCTTTTTTTAGCTTTCTTTTTAGTTTTCTTT
>CACIWE010000009.1 GCA_902590285.1 uncultured Pelagibacteraceae bacterium
GCTTCTGAAATTTCTTCAATTGTTTTGCCAGTATGTTTTGAGTAAATTTTATTTAATCTTTCTTTTAGGGATAATATTTCTTTAGCGTGAATTTGTATATCAGTAGCTTGACCTTGAAATCCTGCAGAAGGTTGATGCACCATTATTCTTGAATTTGGAAGAGAATACCTTTTACCTTTTTCTCCAGCGGCCAGAAGGAAGGATCCCATTGATGAAGCTTGTCCGATACAAAGAGTTGATACAGGAGAATTTATATATTGCATGGTATCATAAATTCCTAAACCGGCTGTAACTAATCCTCCTGGACTATTAATATAAAAATTAATTTCTTTTTTTGGATTTTCTGACTCTAAAAAAAGCAATTGTGCTGTTACTAATGAAGCTACGGCGTCATTTACCGGACCTACTAAAAAAACTATTCTCTCTTTTAATAACCTCGAATAAATATCATATGCTCTTTCCCCTTTGCTTGTTTGTTCAACAACCATTGGGATTAGGCTGTTCATTTTTTCTTCTAAATCACGACTCATAGTTGTTTATACAACTATTGCTTACTTTTTACTAATTTTTTTTGGTTTGGACTTTGCCTTTGTAGGTGATGTGGTTTTTGATTTCTCAGTGCCTATATTTGGTTTATTAAATTCAGCGATTATTCTTTCTGCTTCTTTCGTATTAATTTCTTTGGATGTAAGATTTATTTTTGACTTTATTAATTCAATTATTTTTTCCTCATACAAAGAGCCTTTTAAACTTTGAGATGCGCTTGGATTTTTTTGATAATATTCAAGAACCATTTTTTCTTGGCCAGGCATACCTTTAATTTGTTTTTGTATTTCATTTCTAACTTCATCGTCCGTTACTTTTAAATTATTTTTTTCTCCATATTCATTAAGCAATAAACCAAGTTTAATTCTCGATTTTGCTAATTTTTCATTATTAGATTTATGCTTTTCTTTTTCCTCAGGTTTGAGGTTTTGAGTCATTATTGAAATTTCTTGATCAATTAAATTTTGAGGTAAATCTAGCTGATGGTTTTTTTCAATTTGGTCTAAAATTTCTTTTTTAGTAATAGCGTTTAATGCTTGAGAATATTGGCCTGAGATTTGTTTTTCAATTAAAGATTTTAAATCTTTGATATCTTTTGCCCCCATTAATTTTGCAAAATCATCATCAATTTTACTACCTTTAGGTTTTTTTACATTTAAAATTTTACATTCAAATTTAGTTTTTTTGTTAGCAAGCTCTTTTTTTGGATGATTTGCCGGAAGAGTAGCGTCTAATATTTTTGTATCATTTTTTTTCACACCAATTAATTGTTCATCAAAACCTTTTAAAAAAAGATCTTTACCTAACTCAAGCTGTACACCTTTTCCTTCACTTCCTTCAAATTTATTTCCATCAACTGTAGCTGAGTAATCAAATATAACTTGATCTCCGTTTATTGCTTTTTCATTTTCATTTTTATCTTCAAATTGTTTATTTTGATCTGCTATTTCTTTTAATTTTTCATCAATTATTTTATCTTCAATTTTTACTTTATAATTTGTAGACTTAAATTTTTCAAAATTTTTTAAAGTTACGCTCGGCAAACAATCTATCTGGAGTTCGTAATTTAAATCTTTTCCTTCTCCAAACTGCTTTAAATCAATTTTTGGTTGACCTGCTACTTTTAATTTTTTTTCATCTATAGCTTTTTTAGTAGTTTGTCTTAAAATCTTATCTACTACCTCTCCATATATAGATTTGCCAAATTGACTTTTAATTACTTCTGGAGGAACTTTTCCTGGCCTAAAACCTTTTAAGGCAACCTCTTTTTGAAGTTCTTTAAGTCTTTCATCCATTTTTGTCTTAATGTTTTTTTTATCAACTATTACAGACAAAATTGTTCTTAATCCTTTTTTTGATTTAACTTCTACTTTCATAATATTTTGGTGGGCAAGAAGAGACTCGAACTCTTAAGCCTTGCGGCACTGGTTTCTAAGACCAGCGCGTATACCAATTCCGCCACTTGCCCTTAACTTAATCGTTGTTTTATATATCAAATTAATTTTTTGTAAAACGATAAAGTCTAGAATAAATTATTAGGTAAACTAGTAACAAGATAAAGAACCAATACCTGCTTAATTGAGGGTCATATGATAAATACAACCCTGGCATTATTAAAATTAAGTAAAAAAGATTAATTATAATTGAATTTAAATAATTGCCTTTATTTTTTCCAAAGCGGCTAGAAATCTTATAGAAACTTAACATATGTAAGTGTTTATCATCTGGATGTATAGGAGATTTTTTTTGTAATAGTTTTCTTAAAAACGAGAAGAATACTTCAAAAAAAAGATAAAATAAAAGAGTGCAAAAGAAGAATGAAGAAATATTAGGATTTAGGTTATTAGTTATTATCGTATTTAATCCTATTAATGCTCCCATAGTGTAAGCTCCACTGTCACCTAGAAAAATTTTTGCACCTGGGAAGTTAAATAATAAAAATGAAAAAAGAATTATAATTTGAGAGATTATTAAAATTGAAAATTCTAAGTTACCATTACTAATATTAATGTAAGCTAAAACAATATTTACGATAATTAAATTTATTGCTAATAAGCCATTAAAACCGTCTATTAAATTGGCTCCATTAATTACAAACAGAAAACAAAGAAGTACAAATATTGAAGAAAATATTTGATTGGACATTAGGGGAATTAAAAATGGAATATCTAAATTAAGGATTTTTATTGGCAATATGTATATGAAGGTAAAAAGTAGAAATATCATAATTATTAATCTAGTTAATGGTTTTATGTTAATTCTCAAATCATCCAAAAAACCTATTACAAAAACTGAATAGCTTATAAAAATATAATTATATAAAATCTCAGAATATAATAAGTTATAGATATAAAAAAAAAGACTTAAAGAAATAATAACAGCTATCCCTCCACTTCTGGTGACAGGAACTTCATGGAAGGCTTGGGGTTTTAAAAAGTCCTTATCAAGTAAGGAGCCACCTTTTATTATATGAGAATACTTACTTACAATTAAAAAAATAAAAAAACTTATTAAAGCAAATATTGATAAAAAACTTGCTTCGATTGACTCTGTGCCCATTAATTATTTTATCCTTTATTATTTTTTTTAAATATATAAATTCCAATAAGTATTACAACTAATGATGCTATCACTTTCCAAGTAATTACTTCGTCCATAAGAAAATAACCAAAAATAATTCCAAAAATAGGTATTAAATATGCTACCTGTGTTTGAAAAACTAAACCATTTACAGTTAGTATTCTGAATCTTATTAACCAGGCTAAACCTGTAGCGATTACACCTAAATAAAGTAAAGAAAGAGTTGAGGTAAACGTCGGAGAGGACTCCCACGGTGTTTCAAGGATTAATGAAAATGGTAAAAGAAAAATTACTGACCACAAAGTTGTAGAGGTTGTAACATTTTCATTTTTTTTATTTTTTAATTTTAAAGTTAATAAACCTCCAATGCAGTAAAACGTCGATCCTAAAATAGTTATAAGAGCATAAATATAATTTTCACTATTTATAATTACTTTGTCAAAGAATAATAATACAATTCCACTAAAACCAATTAAAACACCTAAAGATTTGAGAAAGGATAACTTTTCATCTTTAGTAAAAAAATGTGCAAGTATTGATCCACTTAAAGGTGTTGTGCTCATTAGTATTGCTGCAAGATAACTATTAATTTTGGCAGTGCCGATAGCTATTAGAACAAAAGGTATTGCAATATTACAAAGACCAATCAAAGCATACCAATTCCAATTTTTGCTAAAAGCTTCGATCTTAATTCCATAAATTTTACAAAGGATTAATAAAGGTATGCTTGCAAAGATTACTCTTACCAAAGCAAGAGTAATTGGGTCATAAGAATATGTTGCTATTTTTATATTAAAGAAAGAAGAACCCCAAATTAAAGCCAATAATATTAATAATAATAAATCAAAAGAATTAGCTTCTCTCATTTCAAGTCTAAAGTGTATATATGTGATAAATGCATAGCTGATATTTATATTTAATTATTCTCTAAATACCATCCTTATATATGTTCGCCTAAATTAATGACAATATTTATTTAATAGGAGCATAATGAGTTCTAAGGACATTCTAAAACTAATAAAAGACAAACAAGTTGAATACGTTGACCTGAGATTCACTGACCCTAAGGGTAAACTCCAACATCTTACTATGGACTCAACTGTTGTTGACGAGGATATGTTAAATAGCGGAGTGTTTTTTGATGGTTCATCAATTGCTGGCTGGAAAGCTATTAATGAGTCAGATATGATTTTAAAACCAGACCTAGAAAGACCAATCATTGATCCATTTAATTCTCATACTACTCTTAATATATTTTGCGATATTTTAGATGCAGTAAAAAAAGACCCTTATGGAAGAGATCCAAGAGGTACTGCAAAAAAAGCTGAAGCATATCTTAAAAAATCTGGAATTGGAGATAAATCATATTTTGGACCGGAACCAGAATTTTTTGTATTTGATGACGTGAGATTTAAAAACGATATGAATGAAACTAGTTTCAGCATAGATAGTTCAGAAGGACCTTACAATACAGGAAAAAAGTATGAAAATGGTAACATGGGTCATAGACCAGGAATTAAAGGAGGTTACTTCCCTGTGCCGCCTGTTGACAGCGCTCAAGATATGCGGGGAGAATATTTAAAAGCTCTTAAAGATATGGGTGTCAAAGTTGAAAAACACCATCATGAGGTAGCGCCTAGTCAACATGAATTAGGTATGTACTTCGGAACTTTAACTAATATGGCAGATAATGTTCAGCTATATAAGTACGCTGTTCAGATGGTTACTCACTCATTTGGAAAGACAGCTACGTTTATGCCTAAGCCGGTGAAAGGCGATAACGGTTCTGGGATGCACTGTCACCAATCCATTTGGAAAGGTAGCACACCCGTGTTTATGGGTAAAGAATACGCAGGTTTATCTAAAGAGGCATTATATTATATTGGTGGAATTTTAAAACATGCTAAAGCTATTAACGCCTTTTCAAACGCCACTACAAATAGTTATAAAAGATTAATCCCAGGCTTCGAAGCACCAGTAATTTTAGCTTATTCGGCTAGAAATAGATCTGCTTCGTGTAGAATTCCAGTAATTATGAATCCTAAAGCCGCAAGAATGGAGATAAGATTCCCAGATGCCGCAGGAAATCCTTATTTAACATTCGCTTCAATGTTAATGGCGGGTATTGACGGAATTAAAAATAAAATAGATCCAGGTAAAGCTTTTGATCAAGATTTATACTCTTTATCAGAGGATGAAGTAAAAAAACTTCCAACAGTTTGTGGTTCTTTGAGAGAAGCTATGCAAAACCTAGATAAAGATAGAAAGTTTTTGACCGAGGGTGGTGTTTTTACTGATGATCAAATAGACGCTTATATTGAATTGAAGTTTCAAGAAATTTATAAATTCGAACATACACCTCATCCTATTGAATTTGAGATGTATTATAGTAGCTAAATTTTAAAAGATTCTCCACATCCACAACGCTCTGTTTCATTTGGATTCTTAAAAACAAATTGTGATGAGAATTTTTCTTTTTTATAATCCATCTCTGTGCCAAGAAGATACATTAATGCTTTTGGATCAATCAATACTTTCACTCCTTTATCCTCTACAATTTCTTCATTAGGTTTTATGTCTTTTGCATATTCCATCACATAAGACATTCCTGCACATCCTCCTGACTTAACACCAACTCTCACTCCAATAGCTTTATCTTTTGCCTTAGAAATAATCTCTTTAATTCTCTCAGCTGCGTTTGTACTTAATTTTATTACTTGTTGGCTCATAAATTTAATTCTAATTTTGCCGCTTCTGACATCATATCTTTAGTCCATGGAGGATTCCATACTAATTTTAAATCAACATCAGAAACTTCATCAATTTTAAGCACATTATCTTTTACCATTTTAGGTAAACTTTCAGCAACAGGGCAATTTGGTGAGGTCAATGTCATTTCAATATTTACTTTTTTTTCATCACTGATTTCTATTTTATAAATGAGCCCAAGTTCATAAATATTTACAGGTATTTCAGGGTCATAAATCTTTTTAATTTCCGAAACTACTTTGTTTTTTATTTCAATCATTGTTTCTCTACTGCTGACAAACAAGTATGCCAAGCCATTGTCGCACATTTAACCCTCATTGGAAACTCTTGCACTCCAGATAAAGATGAAATTGTCGTTATCTGATCCTCCGAAAGACTATTAATTGTAATTTTTGCTTTATTTTTAATCATGTTAAGAAAATCCTCATTTATTTTCTTTAGAAAAGATAGATCTTTTCCTTTTACTGTTTCAGTCAAAATAGATGCTGATGCTAATGAAATTGCGCACCCTTCTCCCTCAAAACTTAAATCTTCAATTTCTTTATTTTTATTTAATTTTAAATAAATATGAACTTTATCACCACATAATGGATTATGAGCTTTTGCATCATTAGTGTATCCATCGCACTTACCTTTATTTCTTGGATTTTTACCATGATCCAAAATTATTTCTTGATATAGTTCTTTTAAATCCATTTAATTCTGAAATACTTTCTGACAATTTTTAATTGCGTCTGATAATTTGTCTATATCCTCTTTATCGTTGTAAACACCTATAGAAGCTCTAGCAGTTGCTGGTATACCAAGTTTATCATGTAGTATTTGACAACAATGGTGTCCTGCTCTTATTGCTACACCATCATCATCTAAAATAGTTGCAATGTCATGAGGGTGAATACCTTTTAAAGTAAAACATAAAACGGACCCTCTTTCTTTTGGATCTCCGATAATATTTACAGAATTATTTGTTCTCAATTTTTCTAATCCGTATTGCAAAATTTCGTTTTCATGAGACGCTATTTTTTTTATACCAATATCTTCAATAAAATTTAATGCCTCTGCAAATGCTACTACTTCAGCTGTTTGCATTGTTCCAGCTTCAAATTTTGTGTATGCATCAGCAAAAGTAATATTGTCTTTTTTTACCTCATTAATCATTCCTCCTCCCCCTTGATATGGAGGTAAGTCATCAACCCATTTTTTTTTCATATACAATATACCTAGACCATTTGGACCATACATTTTATGGCAAGATATTGCGTAAAAATCACATCCTATTTTTTGCATATCAATTTCGGAATGAGGCGCACCTTGTGTCCCATCAATAAGGACTGGAATATTTTTTTCTTTTGCAAGATCTACAATTTTTGTAATTGGTAAAATTGCTCCGGTAACATTTGATATATGGGTGATCGCAATAATTTTAGTTTTATTTGTTAAAAGTTTTTTAATTTCATCTATTTCAACATCACCATTTTTATTAACTTGAGCAAATTTTATAACTGCGCCTTTATCAGTTCTTAAATAGTTCCAAGGCACATAATTAGAGTGATGTTCTAATTCTGTAATTAATACTTCATCTCCTTTTTTAATATATTTTTTTCCATAGGACGATGCTACTAGGTTTATTGCTTCTGTTGCGCCTTTAGTAAATATTATTTCTTCTCTATGCTTAGCATTAAAATATTTTTGGATTTTATCTCTTGTAGCCTCAAATCTATTAGTCGCTTTTACAGCAAGAGTATGAACACTTCTTCCAACGTTAGAATACTCTGTTTCATAAAAGCTTGAAATTTTATCTATTACAATTTTTGGTTTTTGTGAAGAATTAGCGCTATCCAAATAAACTAAAGGCTTGCCATTAATTTTTTGTTTAAAGATTGGAAATTCTTTTTTTATATTTTTAACATCCATTGATTTGTCTTCCTATCTTTTGTGTTAAAAATTTCTTCAAATCATCTTCAGGTAATTTCTCTAAAATCTCAGATAAAAAACCATTAATCAGCATTTGAAAAGCTTCCTTTTCAGGGATCCCTCTCGATTTTAAGTAATGAATTGAATTTAAATCTATGCTTCCTGAGGTAGAACCATGAGAACATTTAACATCATCTGCATAAATTTCTAACTCTGGTTTAGCATCAAATTCTGCATTGTCATTTAGTAATAAAGCTTTACTTAATTGATATGCATCAGTTTTTTGAGCCTCTTGTTTAACAAAAATTTTTCCTTGGTAAACTCCTCTGCTTTTATCATTTAATACATTCTTAATTTTTTGATAGCTTTGACAGTTTTTAAAATTATGATTTATACTACTTTTAATTTCTTGATGTTCTTCTCTGCCAAGACTAAGTGCTGAAAAAATCGAACTTTTAGCATTTTCTTCGTTCAAATTAATTTCTATATCAATCTTATTAAATTTAAGCCCTGTTGAAAGAATATAATTATCTAAATTAGTATTCTGCTCTAGATCGCTTTTTAAATAGTTATGAAAATAACAATTACATCTATCTTTATTTATAAAAATATTTTTTAGGTAAGAGTCTTTTTTAAGTTTAAAATAGTCAAAAGAATTTACAAAAAAATTGTTCTTAGAATTAGTATCTGTATAGTTGATAATAGTTAATTCTGAATTTTCATTAAGAATTAATGAGTTTTTATAACTTACAATTTGCTCCTTAATACTTTCAGAAAATTGATTGTAAATTACTAAGGGTTTTTTAAGTTTATAATCTTTAGTTATTTCAATATAATAGCCGCCTGTAGCCAGCGCATTATTAAGTAGATTTAAGGAATTTTGATTCCTAACAGGTATTTGTTTTTTATAGTCGTACTCTTTAATTAAAACCTTGTTTTTGTCTTCAAACTTAAATTCATTTGAAACAAGTTTTCCGTCTAATACATATAAATAATTATGATCAAACTCTTTAATAAATTCAAATTTTTTTTCTTTTAATGAGACATAATCATTAGAGATATTAGCAAAATTTTTACTCAGTATTGTATTAAGATCAGTGAATTTCCACGCTTCTTCTCTTTTATTTGGAAAACCATTTTTGCTAAATAAATCTAATTCTTTATTTCTAAATTCTTTTTCCTGTGCGGAGATACCTTTAATATTATCAACTTTAAAGTTGTAGAAATTTTTCATTTAAATAAAATTTGCGTAACCGGTTTTTTCTAATTCAACCCCAAGCTCCGCGCTTCCAGTTTTGACAATTTTTCCTTTAGATAAAACATGTATGAAATCTGGCTTTATATAATCCAAAAGTCTCTGGTAATGAGTTATGATTAAGAAAGCGTTATCTTTATTTTTGTAAGAGTTAACACCGTCGGCAACAATTCTCAACGCATCTATATCTAATCCTGAATCGGTTTCATCTAAAATCGCAAGCTTGGGCTGTAGTATTTTCATTTGTAAAATTTCATTTTTTTTCTTTTCACCGCCTGAAAACCCAACGTTTAATTGACGAGATAAAAATTTTTCTTCAATTCCAAGTTCGGATGATTTTTCTTTTACTAATTTTAAAAAACTTAACGTGTCTAATTCTTTTTCACCTCTTGCTTTTCTTACTGAATTAAGTGACGTCCTTAAAAAAACATTAGTATTTACTCCTGGTATTTCTAATGGATATTGAAATGCTAAGAATATTCCTTTTTGAGCTCTTTTTTCAGTTGATAGTTCACTGAGATTTTGACCATTAAATTTAATTTCTCCTTTTGTCTCATAACCGTTCTTGCCTGATAATATATTTGCTAACGTACTTTTTCCGGAACCATTTGGTCCCATTATTGCATGAACTTCACCAGGTTTAATATCAAGATTTAAGCCATTTAAAATATGCTTGTTATCGACTTTTGCTTCTAAGTTTTTAATATTTAACATTATCCTACACTTCCCTCTAAGCTTATTGCCACAAGTTTTTGGGCTTCAACTGCGAATTCCATAGGCAGTTGCTGTAGAACTTCTTTACAAAAACCATTTACAATTAAACTTACTGCTTCTTCTTGATCCAGTCCTCTTTGATTACAGTAATAAAGTTGTTCTTCATTTATTTTTGTGGTTGTTGCTTCGTGCTCTATTGTTGAAGTTGAATTATTATTTTTAATATAAGGAATAGTGTGTGCTCCACATTTATTACCCATCAATAAAGAATCACATTGAGTATAATTTCTTGAATTACTAGCTTTATTTTTAACTTCTACAAGGCCTCTATACATATTATCTGCTTTACCGGCAGAAATACCTTTTGATATTATTTTACTTTTTGTATTTTTTCCTAAGTGGATCATCTTTGTTCCAGTGTCTGCTTTTTGATGATTATTAGTAATTGCAATTGAGTAAAATTCTCCTACGGAATTATCTCCTTGTAAAATACAACTAGGATATTTCCAAGTTATCGCTGAGCCTGTTTCAACTTGTGTCCAAGAAATTTTTGAATTTTTTCCTCTGCAAGCTCCTCTCTTTGTTACAAAATTATAAATTCCACCCACACCATTTTCGTCCCCAGGATACCAATTTTGTACTGTTGAATATTTTATTTCTGCATCATCTAGGGCCACTAGTTCAACGTTAGCTGCATGAAGTTGGTTTTCATCTCTCATAGGAGCTGTACAGCCTTCTAAATAACTAACATAACTTCCTTTGTCTGCTATTATTAATGTTCTCTCAAACTGACCAGTCTCTGATGCGTTAATTCTAAAATATGTTGAAAGTTCCATTGGACATTTTGTATTCGGTGGAATGTATACAAATGATCCATCTGTAAATACAGCTGAATTCAAAGTTGCAAAATAATGATCACTCAATGGAATTACAGATCCGAGATACTTCTTTACTAAGTCAGGATGTTTTTGAATAGCCTCAGATATCGAGCAAAAAATTATTCCTTTTTTTGTTAATTCATCTTTAAAAGTTGTTGCAACTGAAACTGAGTCAAAAACAGCATCTACGGCTATTCCATTTAATCTTTTTTGTTCATCTAAAGGAATTCCAAGCTTCTTATAAGTCTCCAAAATTTTTGGGTCTATTTCACCTAAACTTTTAGGCTTATCTGATGCACTCTTAGGTGCAGAGTAATAATATAAATCTTGATAATTAATTTTTGGATATTTGGGTTTTTGCCAATCAGGTTCTTTTAATGCTTTTAATCTATTAAAAGCTTTTAGTCTCCATTCTAACATCCATTTCGGCTCCTTCTTAATGTTAGAAATAAATCTTATTGTTTCCTCACTAAGACCTTTGGGAGATCTGATGTTTTCTACATCAGTTGTAAAACCGTACTTATAGTCTTTATTATTTTTTAAATCTTCAGTTTTCATTTATTTAAATTTTGATTTTTTTTTACTAAATCTTGTAGTTTCACTTTTTCAAAAAAGCTGTTTATATGTTGGTCTAACTCATCCCACAAATTATGCGTAATGCATTTAGAAAATTTGTTGTTACACCCTTTTTTTGAATCTTTTTTACAATTTAACGTTTTTACTTTCTCATCGACAGCCGCAATAATATTTGAGATTTTAATATTTTCGGGAGAAATTTCTAAAACATAACCTCCTTTGGCTCCTCTGATGCTTTTTACTAGGTTATTTTTCTTAAGTTTTATAAAAATTTGTTCTAAATAAGCTAAAGAAATATTTTGTCTTAAAGATATATCGGTCAAATTTATCGGACCACTATCTTTAAATAATGCTAAGTCAGCCATAGCCATTACTGCGTATCTGCCTTTAGTTGTTAATTTCATAAATTATTGTTGTATTACAATATTTTTTAATTAATTCCTACCAAATTGGTCAGGTTTAAAAAAAAATATTTGACGCATAAAAACATGTTATAAAACATTACTTTTTTTTAGAAATAATAATCATTATCATTTATGAAACCAAAAAGTTTAGAAATTTTTATACCAGGTCCCTCGGGAAGACTTGAGGCAAAATATTATAAAAACCCAAAGTTTGGATCTCCAGTGGCTATAGTGTTGCATCCACATCCACAATATGGAGGGACTATGAACAATCGAATAGTTCAACTAATGTATAATATTTTTTTAGAAAATGGTTTTTCTGTTATTAAAGTAAACTTTCGAGGAGTAGGTAAAAGTGATGGAGTTTTTGATAACGGACAAGGTGAGTTATCAGATGCTGCAGCTGCATTGGATTGGATCGAAAGACAAAATTTAGATTATAGTCAATGTTGGGTCTCAGGTTTTTCTTTTGGATCATTGATCTGTATGCAATTAATTATGCGAAGACCTGAGGTAAATAATTTTATAGCTATTTCACCTCAACCAAATGTTTATGATTTTTCTTTTTTAGCACCCTGCCCAACTTCTGGTCAGGTTATTTACAGTGAAAATGACGAGCTTGTTACTAAAGATAGTATTGATGAACTCGATAAAAGAATTAAAAGTCAAAAAGGTGTCGAGGTAATTTTTTCTAAAATTAAAAATTCTAATCATTTCTTTAAAAACAAAGAGAAAGAGTTATCCTTAGAAATTGAAAAGTATTTAAAAGAAAAAACTGCTCTAATTTAATTTTCAATCAAGTCTCCTCCTATACACGGTAATTTACAGCCAGTCGTATTGGGAAAAGATATTGGTAAATTAAGTATTGATCTAATAGCTAAAAACGCGAAAGCTTGGGACTCTACAAAATCACCATCAATATTAAAATCGTCAATTAATTTTATAGAAATATTCGATGGTAAATTTTCTCTTATTTTTTGAAGTAGTACTTTATTTTTTCTACCTCCTCCACATAAAAGAATATTTTCAACATTTTTATTTGAGTTATTCAGAGATGAAATTAGCTCATCACTAATAATACTTGCGGTGAAATCTGTCAAAGTAGTAGCTCCATCCTCAAGGTTTAGTCCTCTTGCAAAAGATATATCAAAATCGTTTGTGTCATAGGACCTTTTTTTTTTATTTCTTCTATTGGCATACAACTCTTGTGCTTGTTCAAATATTATTTCGTTTCTACTTCCCATAGCTGCAAAATTACCGTTTAAATCAAATTTTTTATCAGAGTTTTTTCTTACCCAAGAATCTATTAAACAATTACCAGGACCAATATCTCTACTAAATAAATTAGTTAGAATATCTTTATTTTTAATTATTGTAATATTAGAGATGCCTCCTATGTTAAGAAAACAAATTGGTAATTGAAATCGATATTGTATGCTGATTAAGTAATGAAAGATAGGTGTCAACGGCGCTCCTTGACCGTCATTTAAAATATCGTTTTTTCTAAAATTATAAACAACTTTTTTATTCGTTAGTTGATTTAAAAGTTTTCCATTACCTAGCTGTTTTGAAATTTTTTCCTCAGGATTGTGATAAATAGTTTGACCATGAAAACCTATTATTGCTTCATTGTTAACTTTAAGTTTTTCAATTATTTCGCAATGGAAAATTGTTATTTTCCTTTCTAAATCATCCAGCTCTTTTTTATATTTTTTTAAATGACCTATATTATGGATTTTTTCCTTTAGATTGTGAATATCTTTATAAATTTCTGAACTATACTCAAAATATTCATTTTTAATTGACTCATATTGATTAATACCATTAGTTTTAATTACAGATGCATCTACACCGTCTCCAGAAGTGCCGCTCATTAAACCTATTGATATCCAATTTTTTTGCATATTTTTATTTATTTATAACAATTTTTGTATAATAGTTGCTAAAGCAAATAGCACTATGAAAAATAATTTTTTACAAGAGATGAGTGATAGAGGATATCTCAACCAATGCACTGAATTAAGTAAATTAGAAGATATTTGTAATAAAAACTCGATTTCTGGTTATATCGGTTTTGATTGCACTGCCAAAAGTTTGCACGTAGGAAGTTTGCTTCAAATAATGATTTTAAGATTAATGCAAAAACATGGTCATAAACCTATTGTGCTTTTGGGTGGAGGTACAACTCTTATTGGCGATCCCTCTGGAAAAGATACAACCAGAAGAATATTAGGTCAAAATGAAATTAAGAATAATATTAAGAGCATAAAGAGAGTTTTTAATAAAATATTAGATACTTCGAAAAAAAGTACATCTCCAGTTTATGTAAACAATGCTGATTGGTTAACTAAACTTAATTTAATTCAGTTTCTTAGGGATATAGGATCTCATTTTACATTAAATAAAATGCTTACCTTTGATAGCGTGAAATTACGATTAGATAGAGAACAGTCTCTTAGCTATATGGAATTTAATTATATGATTTTGCAAGCCTATGACTTTTTTCAATTATTTAAAAATGAGAATTGCATTTTACAAATCGGAGGATCTGATCAGTGGGGAAATATTGTTAATGGGGTGGATTTAATAAGAAGAAAGTTGCAAAAGGGGGCCTTTGGCTTAACATCTCCATTAATCACTTTAGCATCTGGGACTAAAATGGGTAAAACTGAAAAAGGGGCAATATGGTTAAATGAAGAACTTCTCTCTCCTTACGATTATTGGCAATTCTGGAGAAATACCGATGATCGTGATGTTAATAGATTTTTAAAATTTTTTACAGAAATTGATACAAAAGAGGTGGATGCTATGTGTAACAATGAAAAAAATATAAATAATTTAAAAATTATATTAGCCAATGAGGCTACTAAAATTCTTCACGGCGACAAAGCATCAAAAAAAGCCGAAAAAACTGCCAAAGAAACATTTGAAAAAGGAAACTTAGGTTCAGACCTACCAGAAATAAAATTAAAATCTTACGATGTTGAAAAAGGAATAAATATTTTAGATTTTATTGCAAAAAATAAAATTTTAACATCAAAGAGCGAAGCAAGAAGAGCTATCGCTAATAAAGGTGTTAAAATTAATGATGTAGTAATCGAAAGCGAAAAAAAAATGATTAAATTGAAGGATTTTGAAAAAAAAATACTAAAACTTTCTTACGGTAAAAAGAAACATTTTATAGTTAGAGTTATTTAGTAGTCTTATTTTTTTCAATTATCTTTTGAATAAACCTTGGGGTTAACGTTTTAATAGGATTAATTGTTGTTTTTATATTTCCTTTAGGGCCCTTCATTTTAAAACTAATTCCAAATAAACCTTCTCCAACTTCTTTCGGAATAACAATTTTTCCAATTACAGGTATTTTTGAGATCATTTTATTTAATGTTTTTGCTGGAACAAGCGTTCCTCTTAAGCTAGTTAAATTATTTTCATCTTGGTATCCTTCCATAAGTACTGACATACTAGGACCTAAAGCAAGAATTTCATTAAGTTTTAAAAAGTTTTTGTCTTTTTCCATATCTATCTCCAGTACATCAAAAGTTAAACCTTCACCTGCTGCTAGATCTGCTAATCCCCCTAAATCAGCTAAAGATAATAATTTAACTAAACCAGGTGCATTAACCACTTTAAAATTTTCTATTTTAAGTTTTGAAAAGGATTTAGTTTCATCAATAACAGATGTGAAAAGTAATTTTCCGCCTGTTAATCCTTTAAAAAAACTATAATCTGTGAGAAGGGGTCTTGTTAAATCTGAGAAAATTTCCAGATATTTTTTATTATTAATCTTATCTCTTTTCATTGATATATCTAAGAAATTATTATTACCAAAATCGCCTTTTGATGAAATCTTTATAAATTGACCCTGTTTAATTTCTCCTATTAATTTAAAATCTTGGAGTTTTTCAGACAACGGTATTTTGATAGTTTTGAAGTCAATTTCTATATCGCCATTTAAATTTTTAAATTGATTTTCTTCACTTCTATTATTTATAAATTTAGAAAGTTGAGTTGCATCAAATTTATTGCCTTTTATCAAAATTTTTTTATTTTTTTGTATTGAAAAATCATTATTTTCTGTAAGGACTTTAATTTGCTTAAAAGATACTAATTTGTTTTTTTTGAGTTCTAAATTTCGCAAATTAATTAAATTATTTCCATCTTTAAATTCAAGTTTTTTAATATTTATTTCACTTTTTATCTTTTCAAGTTCTAAAGATAAATTTGCAGTAGAATTATTATCTTTTTTATAATTAATTAAATCTACACTAAAACTATTATTAAAATCAAAATCTAATTTTAAATTCATTAATTCGTTTTTGATGTTGTTCTCAAAACCTATTATAAAGAAATCAGAATTATTTAATGAATATTTCCCTTCTACGTTAAGTTTAATATCAGATGGATTAAAAATTGTTTTTATATTTAAATTTGAAAAGTAAATTTTTTCAATTTTTTCATTAATGAAATTATTTTTTAGCGGTTTGTTTAAATTAAATTGCGTTTTTTCTAAATTTCCTGAAATTTGATATTTGTAATTTTGGATTTTGTAAGTTGAGTCTAGGTCAATATATAAATTGTTATTAACATTTGCTTTTAATCTCTCAAAATTTTTAGCAAACTCAAAATTATTTAATAATTTGGTATATTTATCAAAAATTTTATTATCAAAATCGAATTGTGTATTAAAGTTTGAGGTAATAGTTATTCTATTTTCTCTGTTTATTTTTAAATCTCCATCCTTTATTTCAATATTTCCTAAATTACCAAAAATATTCTTTAAAAGAATATCATTTTTGTCAGCAAAAAAACTGAAATTTGAATTCATTAAAACTAAATCACTTATTAATTTAGCTTCTAAATCTTGAATAATGCCTTTAGCTATATAGTTTCCTATATTTCCATCTGCATTAAAATAAATATCAATTTCAGAAAATAACTTTCCTTTTTGAATTTTATTATTCAATATACTTTTAAAATTTGATGGTTTAATTATGAATGATAGCTTGTTTAACTCAGTAACATCGAGCTCATTTAAAACTATATTTATTTTTTCAATTTTCGGATCTGATTTAATTACAGATAAAAAATTTATAAAAACACGTAAATTTTTTACAGGAACAGAAATATTTTTGTAAGAAATTTTTGGATTATTTGTTTCTAAAAATAAACTTAATTCTTTTAAATTTATCTTAAATTTAACAGTATCAAGCTTTAAATTAATATTTTTGGCCTGAGAAACATTTGCTGAAATTAATTTATTAAATTTATTTGTCTCAATTCCAGAAGTTGATAAAATTGCTAAAAATAAAATAAACAAAAAAATTAGAAATATTACAAAACTTAAAACTAATTTTTTCATTTTTTAATTTTTATACCTTCTTGAATAAATTGATCAATATTTCCGTCAAGTACACTTGCAGGATTTGTATTTTCTGTTTTGTTTCTTAAATCTTTCACTAATTGATAAGGTTGTAATACATATGATCTTATTTGATGGCCCCAACCGATATCCGTTTTAGAATTTAACTCTTTTTGGTTTTCCTCCTCTTTTTTTTGCATTTCATGTTCATATAATCTCGCTCTCAACATTTTATAACATGTCTCTTTATTCTTATGTTGAGATCTCTCATTTTGGCACTGAACTACAATTTTAGTTGGTAAATGTGTTATTCTTACTGCACTATCAGTTGTGTTTACGTGTTGACCGCCTGCGCCACTAGATCTGTAAGTATCAACTCTAATATCTTTTTCATCGATTTTTATATTTATGTCATCTTCGACAACAGGGTAAACCCAAACACTTGCAAAACTTGTATGTCTTCTTGCTCCACTATCAAATGGTGAAATTCTAACTAACCTATGAACTCCCGACTCCGATTTCATAAGTCCGTACAAATAATCACCAGATACTTTTACTATTGATGATTTTATACCAGCCTCTTCACCTTTATGTTCACTCATAATCTCATATTTAAATTTTTTTTTATCAAACCATTTCATATACATTCTTCTCAGCATATCAGCCCAATCCTGACTTTCGGTCCCGCCAGCTCCAGCATGAATTTCAAGGTAAATATCATAATCATCATTTTCTCCTGACAGAAAACAGTTTATTTCATTTTTTTTTATTTCTTTTAAAATTTGTGCAATTTTTTTACTACAATCTAGAATCATTTCTTCATCCTTTTCTTGTGAAGCTAAATAGTAAAGATCTTTAAGATTGTTTAAGTCTTGCGATGATTTTTTGAAAGAGTTTGTTATGTCCTCTAAAATTTTTTTTTGTTTAATTGTTTTTTTTACTAAATTTTTATCTTTCCAAAAATTTTCTTTTGAAACAATTTCTTCTAATTCTTTAAGTTTTGTCTCAACATTTTCTTTATCAAAGATACCCCCTGATATCATTTAGGGATTTTTCCGTTATTGAAAGTATAGATTCAAAATTTTCCATTAATAAAATTGCCTAAACTTTATTATTTTATCACGATCGTTTGTTGAAATTAAATTATTATTGTCTATGTTGTTAATATCTTTAAGCTTTAGAGCTTCAATTATTACATTTTTCTCTCCCGCTGCTGACTTGATCCCCGTATCGTAGTTTAATGATGTTAAATATATATTTTCTGGTATTTGAAATTCTTTAAAATCCTCTTTGTAAAGAACATTTTCAATAAAATCTTTGAAAATTGGTAAGGCTGCTTTAGAACCAGTTTCAAACTTTCCTAAAGTCTTTGGATTATCATAGCCAATATAAACTCCAATTACTAAATTAGACGAAAATCCGATAAACCATGCATCAAAATTATCATTAGTAGTACCTGTTTTTCCTGCAAGCGGTACTTTTAAAGATCTTAACTTTTTTGCAGTTCCTCTTTTTACAGCACCTTCTAAAATTGAGGTCATTTGATAAGCAGTCTCCTCGCTAAATACTTTTTCAATATTATTTTCAATTTTTGGAAGTTCAATCTCTTCATTATTAATAAATTTATCGCAACCAATACATCCTCTATTTTTTTGATTAAAAATTGTTTTACCTCTCCTATCTTGAATACGAGAAATCAACTTTGGTTCAATTTTATTCCCTCCGTTTACAAATGGAGCATAAGCTGAGGTTAAACTCATAAGTGTTGTTTCAGCGGCACCCAATGAGACTGATAAAAGTTCAGGAATTTCATCATAAATATTTAGTTTTTTTGATAAATCTAAAATTTCATCAAGACCTAAAATTTTTGCTATTCTAACAGTCATCAAATTTCTTGAAAATTCAATTCCTTTTCTAAAAGTTGACGGGCCATAAAATTTTTTACCATAATTTTCAGGTTTCCAATTTTTTAACCCAACCCCTTGACTCTCAACAAAAGGTGCATCAAGTATTATTGAGTTAGGAGCAAAACCTTTCTCTAGAGCTGCAGCATATACTATTGGTTTAAATGCTGAGCCTGGCTGTCTTTTTGCCTGAGTGACGCGGTTAAATTCACTGGTTTTAAAATTAAATCCACCAACTAAAGCAAGCACATGTCCGCTAAAGGGATCTAAAACAACGATCCCTCCGTTTACTTTTGGGTATTGTTTTAGGAGCCAAAAATTATTCTCTTTTTTGACAAAAATTATATCACCAATTTTATGAATATCTTTTACAGATTTTTTTAATGGTATAGACCATTTATAATGTTTATAAATTAATTTATCTTGAAATGTTCGTTTATTTTTTTCGATTGTCTTAAATTCAATTTCATTATTTTCTAGGGAAGTTACTTCTGCTAAATACCAATTTAAAGTCGGGTCAAGTTTATATTTAGAAATTTTGTTTTTCCAATTTTTGTTTTTAATTTTATTCGCAATTGGACCTCTCCAACCTCTTCTTTTATCATAATCTTCAATACCTTTTCTGAGAGATTTCAAAGCTTGTATTTGGTAATTAATTCTTAACGGTGTACTTATACTTAATCCTTGAGAATATAATTTTTCAAAACCATAAATATTTTTAACTATTCTTCTAACTTCCTCTGTGTAAGAATTTGCCTCATTTACTATTTCAATTTTTCTTTTTTTTAATTTTAATTTAGAGTTTTTAAGACTTATCATTTCTTTATTTGAAATAAACTTATTCTCTTCTAAGTTTTCTAGAACTAGATCCCTTCTAAATTTTGCAACATCAGGATATTTGTAAGGATTATATTTACTTGGAGCCTTAGGTAAAGCTGCTAATAATGCAGCTTCTGCGTAATTAAGTTCCTTAATAGATTTATCAAAATATTCCAAACTTGCCGCAGCTATTCCATAAGTTCCTTGACCTAAATATATTTGATTTAAGTATAGCTCTAAAATTCTCTCTTTTGTATAAGCTCTTTCGATTCTAAAAGCTAAAATTGCCTCTTTAATTTTTCTTTTAATAGAAACTTCATTTGTGAGTAAAAAGTTTTTTGCTACTTGTTGAGTAATAGTTGAAGCACCCTCTAGTCTCTTATTCTGTGAAATATTTTTAATATTTTTAACGACTGCTCTTAATATACCTTTAGCGTCAATTCCTGGATGACTAAAAAAATTTTTATCCTCTGCTGAAAGAAATGCATTAACAACTTTTTCAGGTATAGACTCGAATGGTATAAATAGTCTTTTTTCAATTGCATACTCTGCAATTAGTCGACTATCTTCAGAGTAAACTCTGCTTGAAATTGGTGGTTGATAATTAGATAATTTTTTATAATCAGGCAAACCTATTGAAAAGTACCATAAAGTAGAAAAAATAAAAAAAATTAAGACCACCAAAAATATGATTAAAAATTTAAGTGAAAAATTAAGAAATTTTAGCATTTATATTATTTATAATAACAATTCTGACTATCTTTAGGCATAAAACAATTAAATCGTGTATTTATGCACAAAATTGTATAAAATAATATTATGACAAATTTAAAAATACCACATATCAAAAATTTAAAAGGAATTCTTAAAAAATGGAAAAAAATTTATATATTGATGCTTCGCATCCAAACGAAACTCGTATTGTTCTTAAATCAGACAATTCAATTGAAGAATATGAATTTGAAGATAAAAACAATTTAAATTTTAAAAACAATATTTATCTTGCCACGGTAAGTAGAGTTGAACCGTCACTTCAAGCAGCATTCGTAAATTTTGGAAGAGATCGTCACGGTTTCTTAGCTTTTAATGACATTCAATCTGACTACTATCAGTTGCCTTCGGAAGATAAAGAGAAAATAAGAATAGCTGAAGAAAAAATTAGAGAGGAACTTAAAGAAAAGCCTGTTGAGAATAGTCAAGATAACCTTCAAACCGAAAATCAGTTAGAAAATAGAGATGAAAAAAATGAAGAAAATGAAGATCAGGTTGATAAAGAAAACAAAAAACAAGCTTATCGCGAAAAAGTAAAATTATCATTTGGAATTAAAAGATATAAGATTCAAGAAGTTATAAAACCTGGACAAGTAATCTTAATCCAAGTAATTAAAGAAGAGAGAGGTCAAAAAGGAGCGGCTCTAACAACTTTTATATCCTTAGCAGGTAAATACATTGTTTTAATGCCAAATACTCCAAAAGGTGGAGGTATTTCAAGAAAAATTTTTAACTCTTCGGATCGTCAAAAAATTAGACAAATTTTAAATGAAATTGAAATTCCAAAAAGTATGGGTGTTATTGTAAGAACTGCTGGTGCTTACAAAACTAAAAATGAAATAGAAAAAGACTTTCAAAATACTCTCAAGACTTGGGAAGAAATAAAAGAAAAGGCTTTAGACTCTAATGCTCCTTCTCTTGTTTATGAAGAAGGAGACATAATCAAAAGAACCTTAAGAGATACTTATGATAACGAAACTAAGAATGTTTATATTGAGGGTGCAGAAGCTTATCAAAAAGCAAAAAAATTTATGAAAGAGTTAATGCCCAAAAATGTTAAAAATATAAAAAAATATCGAGGTAAAATTCCCTTATTTCATGATGCCAAAATAGAAAAGGAACTTAATAATATTTACGAGCCGACAGTAAAATTAAAATCTGGTGGTTATTTAGTTATAAATCCAACTGAGGCTTTAGTTTCAATTGATATCAACTCTGGTCAGTCTACAAAGCAAATAAATATCGAAAAAACTGCCTTAAATACTAATTTAGAAGCTGCAGAAGAAATAGCTCATCAAATTAAACTAAGAGATCTTTCGGGCCTGATAGTAATTGATTTTATAGACATGATGAATTTTTACAATAGAAGAATTGTAGAAAAAAAAATGAGAGAAAGTATAAGAAAAGATAGAGCAAGGATACAGATTGGAAGAATAAGTAATTTTGGTCTTCTTGAAATGACTAGACAAAGGTTAAGAGAGGCTTCAATAAAATGGGAAACTCAGTTATCACTTTCATCGTTTTCTCAAAAAATTTTGAAAAAGGTGCATCATTTAGCTTTCGAAGATAAAGTAAAAACAATCAATACATATGTGCCTGAAAAAGTTAAGGTATATATTGAAAAAAATTTACTGGATGAGTTAAAGTACTTTCAAAAAAAATATTCATTTGACGTAAAAATATTGTCTAATGATAAATTTATAATTCCAGAATATAAAATTGATTTACTAAATAAATCAAAAAAATTAATTAATTCAGTCGAAAATATAAATACAATTATAGAAATAAAACAAATTAAAAAAAGTATAAAAGATGGTAAAAAATCGGCTAATAAAGAAAGTCGTAAAAGTAAAGATAAGTCCAAAAAAACTAAATCCAAAAAGAAAGCTAGAACTCTTTGGGTAAGAAGGAAAAAAACTAAATAAGTCCTTTCGATGGTGAGCTAGGTGTGGCAAAATAATTTTTTTCCATCCGACCAGCTAAAAAAGAATTTCTGCCAGAATAAACTGCGTCTTTAAAGGCTTGAGCCATTAAAATTGGTTTTTTGGCATTAGCAATTGCACTATTGACCAAAACACCTTGACATCCTAATTCCATAGCAATTGTTGCATCAGATGGGGTTCCGATTCCAGCATCAACTATTACAGGAACTTTTGATTGTTTTATTATTAAAGAAATATTTACTTTATTCTGCAAACCTAAACCTGAACCTATTGGTGAAGCTAAAGGCATGATTGCTGAAGCACCATTGTCTTCTAATTTTTTTGCTAGCAGTGGGTCATCGGTACAATAGACCATAACTTTAAATCCCTCTTTAACTAATGTTTTAGTAGATTTAATAGTCTCAATCATATTTGGATATAAAGTTTTTTTATCACCTAAAACCTCTAATTTTACTAATTTCCACCCTCCCATTTCTCTCGCTAATCTTAAAGTTCTTAAAGCCTCTTCAGAATTAAAGCAACCAGCAGTGTTAGGTAAATAAATAATTTTTTTAGGATTTAAATAATCAGTTAAAATCGGTTTTTTTTTATCGAGAATATTAACTCTTCTCACGGCTACTGTCACCATAGCTGCGCCAGATGCCTTAACAGCTTTAGCTGTTTCAGAAAAGCTCTTGTATTTTCCTGTACCTATAATTAATCTTGATTTGAGAACTTTGCCTGCAACTTTAAAAATATCTTTTTTCATCTTATCCTCCACCTATAAAAGTAACAATTTCTACTTTATCATTACTTTTCAAAAATTTTTTTTTGTAATTTATTCTAGCTACTATTATTCCGTTATGCTCTATAGCAACTTTTTTATTTGATAGGTTATATCTTTTTAAAAGATCAAATATTGAATAATTTGATTTGATTGATACTTTTTTTCCATTTAATTGTATTTTTGCCATAATTAAGTTATTCAATATTCAGAAATTTATGAATAAAATTATAATTGTTAATGGTCCAAACCTCAACCTTTTAGGCGAAAGAGAGAAAAACCAATACGGTAGCTTCACTTTAAAGGATCTTGAAAAAAAATGTACTGAATATGCAAAAAAAAATAATATTACACTCTCTTTTTTTCAATCAAATGAAGAAGGTGAATTAATAAATCAGATTCAAAACTCTAGAAATAATCAGGATGGATTAATAATAAACGCTGGAGGATATACTCACACTTCTGTTGCAATTCACGACGCATTAAAAATACTTAAAATTCCAATAATTGAATTGCATATTTCTAACATTTATAATAGAGAGGAGTTCAGACATAAATCTTTAATAAGCAGAATTGCTAAAGGTGTAATTTGTGGTTTTGGGATTGAAGGATATACAATGTCTTTGGAAGCAATGAATAAGTTTTTAGACAAATGAAAATAGATAAAAAACTAATAAAAGAATTAGTGGATAGCCTGAAAGAATTTGAATTAACTGAACTAGAGTATCAAGATGGCCAAAAAAAAATAAAAGTTTCAAAAGCTTCTAAGAGCGTTGAACCAATTAAAACAAGTACTGTTGTTCCTCAAAATAAAGCTGTATTAAAAAGTTCTGATGAAAGCGATGGGATTAGAGTAAAATCTCCTATTATTGGAACAGCGTATTTAGCTGCTGAACCTGGGGCTAAAAAATTTGTTGAAGTTGGAGACAAAATTAAAAAAGGTCAAACTGTAATGATTGTTGAAGCGATGAAAACGATGAATCATGTTCCCTCGACATCAGATGGTGAAGTAAAAAAAATTTTAGTAGAAGATGGGCAACCAGTCGAATTCGGACAAACTTTAGTTATTCTAAAATAAACAATAATGTTCAAAAAAGTTTTAATAGCTAATAGAGGTGAAATAGCTGTTAGGGTTATACGGGCCTGCAAAGAATGGGGAATAAAAACAGTTGCTGTTCACTCAGATGTTGATACGGAGTCAATGCACGTGAGATTGGCTGATGAAAGTGTTTGTATAGGATCACACCAACCACAAAATAGTTACCTTAATATTTCATCAATCATGTCGGCGGTGGACTTAACTGGTGCTGAAGCTATTCACCCAGGTTATGGTTTTTTATCTGAAAATGCCAAGTTTTCTGAGATCGTAAACAAGCACGGTATAAAATTTATAGGTCCTAGTGCAGAGATTATTTCAAAAATGGGAAATAAAATTGAGGCTAAGAGAATTGCAAAAAAATTTGGTTTACCCGTAATTGAAGGTTCCGAAGGTGGAATCAAATCTTATGACGAGGCTAAATCGATTAGTAAAGAGATTGGTTACCCTGTTTTGATAAAAGCAGCTGGTGGTGGTGGTGGAAAAGGCATGAAAATTGTAGAAGAAGAGCGTCAATTAGAAGATCTATTTCTAACAGCTAAATCAGAAGCTAAAAAATTTTTCAATAATGACGAATTATATATAGAAAAATATTTTAAAAATCCAAGACACATTGAGGTTCAAGTGATGTCTGGCAAAAATAAAACTGTACACTTGGCTGAGAGAGATTGTTCTGTACAAAGAAGGCATCAAAAATTAATTGAAGAAACACCTAGTCCAGTTTTAACAGATGAGATTAGGAAGGATCTATTTGAAAAAACTGTAAAAATGGTTGAACAAATTAATTATGAGGGCGCTGGTACTGTAGAGTTTATTTATGAAAATGGAAAATTTTATTTTTTAGAAATGAACACTAGGGTTCAAGTTGAACACCCCGTAACTGAGGTTCAAACAGGAATTGACATAGTTAAAGAGCAACTTTGGATTGCTTTTACTGGGGATACTGCCCTAAAACAAAGTGACATTAATCCTAGAGGTCATACCATTGAGTGTAGAATAAATGCAGAAAATCCAGCTTTAGATTTTCAACCAAGCCCAGGTATAATTAGCGTCTGTCATCAACCTTCTGGCTTTAGAACAAGAGTTGATGGATCTATTTTTCAAGGTTGCAAAATTACCCCCTACTATGACAGTTTAATTGCTAAAGTTATCTGTAAAGGCAGGAATAGAACGGAGGCTATTCAAAGAACGTTAAGATCACTAGATGAATTTGTGCTTGAGGGTATCACTACAACGATTGATTTACATAAAAAAATATTGAATCATAAAAAATTTATCAGTTCCGACTTTGATACAAATTGGCTTGGAAAAGAGAAATTTTACTAAACGTTTTTACAGTTTATTAATTGAAGATTATAAATAGCATGATCAAAAGGTGTTAAACTTGGATCAGATGCAAATGTCCAGCCGTTGAAGATAAATACTTTTTCGTTATCGTTTTTTGATAAATCTTTTACCTGAATATAAGCCACACTATCAGATCTGTTATTAACTTTAACTTTTCCACATTTTAAAACCTTTACCTCTAAAGGGCCTATTTTTTTGCTTTTGTTTAAATCAATAATAACTTCTGATGATTTAGCTGTAATTTTATCTAACCAAATTAGAGTAGCTTGGGATGGTCGTAAATTACTATTGTTTTTTTTACTTTTAAAATTGAGATTATTAGAGCTAGTTTCTTTATCTTCGTCAAATTCTTCAAAACTTGGTTTTATTTCTTCTAAATTTATTAAAGGTGAAGTTGTTATTTTTTCTTCTGAATATGCAAAACCTGAAAAAACAATAGAATACAATATCAAAATGAATGAAATATTATTTCCAAGTTTCATATTTTTTTTTAATCATATTTTTACTAATTTTAACTGGCTTAAAACTGTTACTGGTACCCGTTTGATTCTCTATATGTTTTTTTTGCCAAGAATGTTTAATATTTTTTTTGTTATTAGGAATTTTATCAATTGTATGGTGAATCCATAAAAACCAATCGGAAGTAATTTTAGTTGCTTCAATATTTTTAGAATATACTACCCAACGTTCATTTTTTTTACTTTGATAATATTTGTTTCCATTCTCATCTGATCCTACATATTTTCCAAAAAACAAAGTTTTTAAAAAAGTCCCAAGTGTTTGTTTATTCCACCATGTAAAAATAATTTTCAAAATCATAAATATTTTTAAATCCACACAATTCTTAATTGTATTATTATGTAATAGACACCTTATACAATTAATATATATTTTAATAAAGAGATTCCATTAATATTATGAAAAAATACTTAGTTGAAACCTACTATACTTGTAATTTTAAAACGGTTCATACTTTAAATAATTTAGATGATGTAGAATTATCTAAAATAGATAAAAGAAACGATGGTGAAGTTGAGGTAATTGATGTTAAACTTTACAATCGTAAGACTAAAAAAATCGGAGGAAAAACAGACGAAAAATCTAAAAACTCAAAATTAGATAAAAACTTACAAGAAAATATTTCTAATCAATTAAGTAATTCAACAAAAGGTAAAAAAGACCATAATGTAAGTTTAAAAGTTAAAAACAACGCTAGATTTAAAATGCCTGATAGACGTAAAGGCTATATTCAAAAAGCACAAATTGGAGATCATAAAGTATATCTACATACTGGAGAGTATGATGATGGAAAGATTGGTGAAATATTTATTGATACTAATAAAGAAGGTGAATTAGTTAAGGCAATGATGAATAATTTTGCAATAGCTATTTCTTTAGGTTTGCAATATGGAGTTCCGTTAGAAGAATATGTAGATGCATTCATTGATACAAAATTTGAACCCTCGGGAAATGTAATTGGAAATGACAGAATTTTAAGCGCTTCGTCAATTCTTGATTACGTTTTTAGGGAACTTGCTATATCTTATTTAGGTAAAGAAGATTTAGCTCATACACCATCTATTGCTAGCACAAAAAATTTAAATTCTAATGATGGAGAAGATAAATTTCTTAAAATTGTTAAAAATATTACCTCTAAGGGATTCGTCAGAAGTAATTATGAGGAAAAATTAGTTGATCTTTCTGATGTTAGAATAAATTTAAAAAACAAGAATTAGTTTTGTTTGATATCTTTTTTTATACCAAGCTCTTTAAGTTGTTTTTCACTTACATCTGAGGGAGCTTTCATCATTAAATCTTGTGCATTTTGATTCATTGGAAATAAAGTTACTTCTCTAATATTTTCTTTTCCCGCAAGAAGCATGATTATTCTATCAATCCCTGGAGCTATACCCCCGTGTGGAGGTGCTCCATAACTTAGAGCGTTTATCATTCCGCTAAATTTTTCATTGACATCATTTTTGCTATATCCGGCTATCGAAAATAATTTATACATTAACTCTGGAATATGATTTCTTATAGCACCAGAAGATAACTCAACTCCATTACAAACAATATCGTATTGATATGCTTTAATTTCTAGTGGTTTTTCAAAGTTAATTTCATTTGGCTTTCCTTGAGGCATTGAAAAAGGGTTGTGGCTAAATATTATCTTTTTGGTATTATCATCCAATTCATACATTGGATAATCCACAACCCAACAAAAAGCGAATGTATCTTTGTCTATAATATTTAAATCTTGAGCAATTTTGTTTCTTGCTAAAGAGAGAATTTTGTCAATTTCTTTTTCCTTTCCGCAGGCAAGGAAAACACTATCACCTATTTCCGCCTTACAATTTTCTATTAAATCTTTTAATGAGTCTTCGCTAAAAAATTTCCCAACTGGTCCTTTACCGCTAATTTTCTTATCCTTCTCAAGTGTGAAATACGCCAATCCAGATCCACCCTGCTCTTTTGCCCATTTATCAATGTTGTCAAAAAAGCTTCTTGGCTTATCTTTTGTATTCTTAGTTATTATTGCTTTTACAACCGATCCATTTTTTACTAATTTTTTGAATATATCAAATTTTACATCATCTCTTTTGAATAATTCTGTAATCTCTTGAATAATTAAAGGGTTTCGTAGATCTGGCTTATCAGTGCAATATTTTTTCATTGCTTCTTTAAAGGGTATTCTTTGAAATTTTTCTTTTAATATTTTCTTAGAGGAAAATTTTTTAAATACACTAACCATTAAATTTTCTACTACATTAAAAACATCTTCTTGCTCAACAAACGACATTTCTAAATCTAATTGGTAAAATTCACCCGGGCTTCTATCTGCCCTTGCATCTTCATCTCTAAAACAAGGTGCTATTTGAAAGTATTTATCAAAACCAGAGACCATTATTAATTGTTTAAATTGTTGTGGAGCTTGGGGTAGTGCATAAAATTTTCCTGGATTTAATCTGCTAGGAACTAAAAAATCTCGTGCACCTTCTGGACTTGATGATGTTAATATTGGCGTTTGGTATTCTAAAAAACCTAACTTTAACATTTCAGATCTAATAAAAGATATAACTTTAGATCTTAAAATTATATTCTTATGCATATCTTCACGTCTTAAATCAAGGAATCTGTATTTTAATCTAATATCTTCAGGGTATTCATGTTCGCCAAAAACTGGCATTGGGAGATCTTTGGCATTTGAAAGAACTTCAATAGTATCAATTACAACTTCGATTTTTCCAGTTTGTAAATCTGAATTTTCTGTGCCACTTGATCTCTTTACAACTTTACCATTTATTTTTAAAACAGACTCAGGTTTAGTTTTTTCTAATATTGGAAAAAAGTTATTTTTATTTTCGATTACACATTGTGTTATGCCATAGTGATCTCTTAAATCTAGAAATAATAAATTTCCATGATCTCTTTTTCGATGTAGCCATCCAGACAGCTGAACATTTTTGTTTATTTCATTTTCACTAAGTTCTGAGCAGTTATGGGTTCTATATTTATTCATTGGTTTAATACTTTTTTTATTAAATTAATATTAATTGATTTTCCAGTAGATAAAGATAATTCATCTACATCTTTAAGAAATTTAAACATTTTTTCATAAGATCTCTCCACATTGTTGATAATGTAATTAGATAATTTTGGATTAATTTCTATTTGGTTATCTGATAAAGTTTTAGAAATGATGACTTTAAGCAAATCGTCTGTAGGTAAATCTATTCCAATAAATAAAAAGCTATTAATTCTTGATTTTACATCTTGTAGTTTAAAATTTATATTTTTTAAAGATAAATTAGAGTTAATCAAAAGATAAT
>CACIWE010000010.1 GCA_902590285.1 uncultured Pelagibacteraceae bacterium
CTAATGAAATAGGAGTAAAATTTGACTTAATGGACGTTGCAAAAATATTTAAAAAAACCCCTTATCTTGCTGATTTAAAACCCGGAGGAAAATACGTTGCAAAAGACATGTGGGAAGCTGGTGGCGTTCCTATGTTATTAAAAACTTTATTTGACGGAGGATATATTCATGGCGAGTGTATGACAGTTACAGGTAAAACTATGAAAGAAAATTTAGCCAATATTAAGTTTAATGCTAATCAAAAAGTTTTAAGAGAATATAATAACCCTCTTTCTCCAGATGGTGGAGTTGTTGGATTAAAAGGTAATTTAGCTCCAGACGGAGCAATTGTAAAAATTGCAGGGCTAAAAAAATTACAATTCACAGGTAAAGCTAGATGTTTTGATAATGAAGAAGATGCAATGAAAGCAGTACAGACAAAAAAATATAAGGACGGTGATGTAATAATAATTAGATACGAAGGTCCAAAAGGTGGACCAGGAATGAGGGAAATGCTTTCAACAACTGGAGCAATTTATGGACAAGGAAAGGGTGAAAAAGTTGCACTCATAACTGATGGTAGGTTTTCAGGAGCTACCAGAGGTTTCTGTGTTGGTCACGTTGGTCCAGAGGCTGCAATGGGCGGTCCAATTGCACTTCTTAAAAATGGAGATGTAATAGATATAGACGCCAAAAAAGGATCAATTAATGTTAGGCTTACTAGTGCACAATTAAAAGCTAGAAAAAAAAAGTGGAAAGAAAAAAAATCAAGTTTTGGGTCTGGAACAATCTGGAAATATGCTCAAACAGTAGGACCTGCTTATCTCGGTGCCCCAACACATCCAGGCAAAAAAAAAGAAGTTAAAGAATATTCAAAAATTTAATGAAAATACGTCCAGTAATTTTATGTGGCGGCTCTGGCACAAGACTCTGGTCTGATCAAAAACATCATCAACCAAAGCAGTTTATTGATTTTGGTAATTGGACATTATTTGGAAAAACTTTAGAAAGAATAAAAAATGCGATATTTGATTATCCAATAATAAGTACTAATAAAAAATATGTAAGAGAAATTAAAAAACATTTAAGATTAAAAGGCTTTAATAAATATAAAATTATTCTTGAATCAGCAAAAAGAAACACTGCTCCTGCTATACTCAGTTCGGTATTAATAAAAGAAATACCTGAGAGCCAGCCCTTAATTTTTTTAACATCAGATCATTTAATTGAGAAAACAAAATTATTTAATAAATCTATTAAACAACACCAAAAATACTTGACAGATAAAAATATCTTCATATTTGGAATAAAGCCCTCAAATCCCTCATCTGAGTTCGGTTATTTTTTATCAAAACGAGTGAGAAATAAATACAAGGTTACCACATTTATTGAAAAACCTAATTTAGAAAAAGCGAAAAAAATCATTAAAAGAAATGCTTATTGGAATTCAGGAATGTTTTTTCTTACTAAAAAATCAATAATTAATAACTTTAAAAAGTACCAAAACAGAAACTTTAATCATTGTTTAAATGCTGTAAATAAATCAAAATATAAAAATAATATTTATCACCTTAATAAAAAAGACTTTTTAAAATGTAAGACAATATCTTTTGATTACGCAATATTGGAGAAATCAAAAGATATAAATGCTATAAACTTAAATATACCTTGGTCTGACCTAGGTAGCTGGAAAGAAATTTGTAAAGTCTATGATAAATTAAAAACTAAATATCAAAAAAAGAAAAATATTTTTTATAGACCTTGGGGCAAGTATACAAATTTGTATAATGGTAAAAATTTTTTAATTAAAGAACTTTACGTAAAATCTAAAGGGGTTTTAAGTCTTCAAAAACATTTTCATCGTTCTGAACATTGGGTTATAACTCAAGGAACTCCAAAAATTACACTAAATAAAAAAAAATTTATTTTAAAACCTAATGATACTATTTATATTCCCGTAAGATCTATACACAGAATTGAAAATCCTTATAAAAAACCAGTGAAGATCATTGAAGCTCAATTAGGCTCGATTTTAAAAGAGACTGATATCGTAAGATACCAAGATATATATGGTAGAGTTAAATAATTTCTAGTTCAATTGGTGTGTGATCAGATGGTTTTTCTTTAGATCTTGGTTTTTTATTTATATTAATTGATTTAATATTTTCAACTAGACTATTTGAAATTAAAAAATGATCTATTCTCATACCATAATTTTTTTGCCACGAGCCAGCAAAGTAGTCCCAAAAAGTGTATTCTTGTTTAGTTTTATTTTTTAAACGATACACATCTTTAAAACCTAAATTAATTAGTTCCCTATATTTTTTTCTTATTTCTAATCTACCTAAAGCATCGTTCTCATATCTTTTAAAGTCGTGTACATCTATTTCTTCAGGAATAATATTAAAATCACCAGCAATAAGAATATTAGAATTTTTCTGAATTTTTTTTTCTACATTTGATATAAATTTTTTTAACCAATTTTTTTTATATTCGTATTTTTCCGTATCTACAGGATTTCCATTAGGAACATAAATATTTATGAGGTGTATTTCCTTTTTTTTAAATTTTAATTCTGCAGTGATAATTCGTGATTGATTTAGATCATCTTTAATAAAGTTATTATTAGTATTATCTAATTTATGTTTAGAAATAATAGCAACACCATTATAACTTTTTTGACCGAATACATATGATATGTAACCTAAATTCTTAAATTCATCATTTGGAAAATTTTCGTTTTGAGTTTTAATTTCTTGCAGCATGAGAACATCAGGCTCAGAGTCTTTAATATAATGTTTAATATTTTCTATCCTTGCTCTTACAGAGTTGACGTTCCAAGATATAATTTTCATTAAACAGAAAAAGAAAGACCACAACCGCATGAAGCAGTAGCTTTAGGATTGTCTATCACGAATGACTCACCAATCATCTCTTTTTTAAAATCAACCACAGAGCCAGAAATTATATCAAGCGAGGATTTATCAATAATTGCTTTTCCAAATATGATATCATCACCATTCGATTTCGAGTCAAAACCAAAATTATATTTAAAGCCAGAACATCCACCACCTTCAACAGTGATTCTAAAATATTTTTTCTTATCACCTTTAGTTATCAAATCTATTTGATTTAAGGCTTGATCAGTAAAACTTAATTTCTTTTCCATAAACGATACATATCTAGTATATAATTAATGTAGTAACCATGCAAAAAAAATCAATTGTAAAACTATCTAAATTTGCTGTTCCTTTGGTATCTAAAGGAAGATATTTTAAGGAAAGTAAAACCGGTTTAAGAAATGATTTTCAAAGAGATAGGGACAGAATTATACATTCTACTGCATTTAGAAGATTGAAGCATAAAACCCAAGTTTTTGTAAATACATCTGGTGATCACTTCCGAACAAGAATTACACACTCACTTGAGGTATCTCAAATAGCTAGAACTCTCTCTAAATATTTCAATTTGAATGAAGATTTGTCTGAATCTTTAAGTTTGGCACACGACTTAGGCCACACTCCATTTGGACATGCCGGAGAAGAAGCTCTTAATAATTGCATGAAAAATTATGGCGGATTTGATCACAATATACAAACTCTGAGAATTATAACAATTTTAGAAAATAGATATTATAGTTTTAAAGGTCTCAATCTTTCAATAGAAACATTAGATGGTTTAATAAAACACAATGGTCCAATTAAAAATTTGACTAAATTAAATACGATATTAGGAAATAATTTTTTTAAAAAAAAAATTAATTTTACCTTAAATTCATCTCTCGAAGCTCAAATTGCTTCTATATCGGATGATATAGCGTACAATAGTCATGATCTTGAAGATGGATTGAAATCCAATTTATTTGATTTAAATCATTTAACAGATATTCCAGTGCTCAATAAAATTGTATTAAAACATAAAAAAAAATTAAAGAGATATTCCATTGATTTAATTATTAGGCAAATTATAAGAGAAATAATTAACGAAATGGTTAGTGATGTTATTATTACTACGAAAAAAAATATAAAACTTTATAAGATAAAAAATTTAAATGATGTTTATCGAGCAAACAATCAACTTGTAGCATTCTCTAAAAAAATGCAAAAATTTGATAAGAAAATAAAAAATTTCTTAAAACATAAAATGTATTTTCATAAAGATGTAAATTCCAAAACTAATTATGGGAGAAAAGTAATAACAAAATTATTTTTGCAAATAAAAAAAAATCCAAAAAAATATATAAATATTAAAAAATATAGCAATTCGAATATAGATCGAATTATTTGCGATTATATTGCTGGTATGACTGATAGATATGCAATAAATCTATATAATAAATTATAATGAATATTTTTGAACATTATTTATCCGAAATTAAGAAAACAATTCTTTCTGAAAAAGACTTTCTTAAATTAGAAGTTATTGACAATTTACAAGGCATAAATTTGGAAATACCTCCTGAACAATTTAACTTTGACTTATCATGTAATATTGCAATGGTGCTAGGAAAAAAAAACAACATAAATCCAAAAACTTTAGCATTAAAATTAAAAGAAATTTTTATAGCTAATATAAATAATTTTTCAGAAATAGATATTGCTGGCCCTGGTTTTTTAAACATTAAATTATCAAAGTCAGCTTTGGTAAATAATATAAATGAAATTTTAAATAACAAAGCTTACGGTTCTACCAAAAGCAACGAAACATATAATATTGAATTTGTGTCTGCTAATCCAACTGGCCCAATGCATGTAGGTCATTGTAGAGGAGCAATTTACGGTGATGTTTTAGCTAATTTGTTAATGTTTAATGGTAACAAAGTAACTAAAGAATTCTATATAAATGATTATGGCGGTCAAATTAGAAACTTTGTAGAGTCTATTTATTTTAGAATAGTAGAAATAAAATATAAAAAAGAATTTCCAAAAAAAGAAAATTTATACCCTGGTCTTTATATTAAAGATATTGCTGAAAAAATTATTAAAGGTAATGAAAAAATTGATTTTAGTGAATTTGAAAGAAATTTTGAATTTATAAAAAAAGAATCACTAAAACACTCTATGGAATTAATAAAAAATGATTTAAAATTGATGGGTATCGTTCACGATAATTTTTTTTCTGAAACGGAAATAGTAAATCAAGATTTGGTCAACAAAGCTGTAAAAAAACTTAAGGAAAAAAATTTCGTCGAAGAAGGATTTCTTCAACCACCAAAAGGAGAAACTAATGTTAATTGGAAAAAAATTAAAAAATTAATTTTTAAGTCTACCATGTTCGGAGATGACACCGATAGAGCTCTTCAAAAAAATGATGGATCTTGGACATATTTTGCAAATGATGTTGCCTATCATATGGATAAAGTAAATAGGAATTACAAAAATTTAATAAATATTCTTGGAGCAGACCACACTGGTTATATTAAAAGAATTACAGCTGCAGTTGCAGCTTTGTCCAACAACAAAATCAAACTTAACTGTAAAGTTTGCCAATTGGTAAAATTATATAAAAATGGTGAACCATTTAAAATGTCAAAGAGAGCTGGAGAATTTATTTTAGCTGAAGATCTTTTACATGAAGTAACAAAAGATCAACTAAGATTTATGATGCTCAATAGAAGCAATGATGTTGAATTAGATTTTGATTTTGACAAAGTAAAAGAAAAAACTAAAGAAAATCCAGTTTTTTATGTTCAATATGCTTTTGCAAGGATTAACTCTTTATTAAGAACATTAAACATAAATTTGTTTTCAAATGTTATCTTAGATGAAAATAAAGTTAATTTTAATGAAATAGAAGAAAAAATTTGTAGAAAAGTTTTTGAATGGCCAAAAATAATAGAGTCTGTTTCAAGAAAATTTGATTTACACAAAATTCCCTTTTATTTATACGAACTATCAACCTTGTTACATTATTATTGGAGCAAGGGCAATGAAGATACAAATTATAAATTCATTCAAAATGGAAAGCTAAAAAGAAAAGAGACCTTATTGATAATTAATCTTGTGGCTTTAGTTATTCAAAATGGTATGAAAATTCTCGGCGTATCATTACCGAAAAAAATGTAATGAGAAAAGTTTTTAATATAATTTTCATTTTTGTAATTTTAGTTTTTTTTTTATTTACCTATAAATATTATTCCTCACAAAAAAACATTGCAGAAAAAGATTTTAATAGAAATAATATAAATGATATTATCAACCAAAAAATCTCGAATCTACCAATATTAAAAAATGATACTAATAATGTTATTCAATTTAATGATGGATATTCTAATAAAAATAAAAATGATAAACCAAGAAGTTTTTGGAATTTACTAAAACCTAAATGAGAAAAAAAGCAATAATTGTAAGTATTAAAGGATTTAAATTAAGCAAAAATGAAAAAAGATTATTCTCAAAAGAAAAACCATGGGGCTTAATTTTATTTAAACGAAATATAAAATCATTAAATCAAATTAAAAAATTAATCATAAATATTAAAAGACTTACAAAAGATAAAAAATTTCCAATTATAATTGATGAAGAGGGTTTATCCGTATCAAGATTAAGTGATATTATCAATCAACAGATTGATGCTAATTATTTTGGAAGCTTATATAAAATTGACTGTAATATTGCTATTAAACTATATAAAAGTTATTTAGACTCTTTATGCTGGAATTTAAATATTATTGGAATAAATATTAATACAATCCCGGTCCTAGATGTTTTAAGAAAAAATACAAACAAAGTAATTGGTAAAAGAAGCTTTTCTCAAAATGAAAAAATAGTTAAAAAATTGGGTGAAATAACAATCAGAAAATGTCACTCAAATAATATTGCATCAGTCATAAAACACATACCTGGACATGGTTGTTCAACAGTTGATAGTCATTTAAGTTTACCTAAAGTTAATTTAAGCAAGAGTGAACTAAATAAAAAAGATTTTTATCCATTTAGAAAATCTTCAGCTAAATTAGCTATGACAGCACATATACTTTATTCGAAAATTGACTCCAAAAATGTTTCAACTTTTTCAAAAAAAATTATTAAAAATATTATTAGAAAAAAAATAGGATTCAAAGGTATTCTTATGTCTGATGATATTTCCATGAAAGCATTAAAATATGATTTAATTACTAATGCAAAGAAATCACTGTTGGCTGGTTGTAATTTAGTTTTATATTGTGCAGGAGAAATAAAAGACAACTTTAAATTGATCAAAGCTGTTCCCTATATTGATAAATTTACAATGAAAAAAACTTCAGAAATTTACAAAATTTTAAGGTAAAGTTATTAATGGAATCAAATAAAATTAATCAAATATCTATTGATATACCTAATTATAGTGGTCCCCTTGATGTCTTACTTAATCTAGCAAAATCACAAAAAGTGGATTTAGCTGAAATATCTATAACAAAGTTAGCAGATCAATTTTTAGAATTTATAAAAAATAGCAAAGATTTAAATTTGGAGTCTGCTTCAGAATATTTACTTATGGCTACATGGTTAGCATACTTAAAATCAAAATTGCTATTGCCTGAAGATGAGGATGATGATTTTAAAGCTTTAGAAGTAGCTGAAAAATTAAAACTTCAACTAAAGAAATTAGAGCTTATAAGAATTTTGTCAGATCACATGTTACAAAAAAAAAGATTAGGTGTTCACATATTTACGAGGGGAATGAAAGGAGGAATTAGATCAATTAACACGCCAGTATATGCAGTTTCCCTTTACGAATTATTGAAAAGTTATGGAAGCATCCAAATGCAAAAAACTTTTCAAAATATTAGCATTCCTAAATTACCTGTTTTAACAACAGAAGAGGGCATTAAACAAATAAAAAACAACTTAAATAAAATTATTGACTGGAAACACATCATTGATCTTATTCCTAATTTTTATTTAAAAAATAAAATGAAAAAAACTGGTATCGCAGGTATCTTCGCTGCAAGTTTAGAACTGACAAAAGAAGGTGTTGTCAAAATATCTCAAGATAAAATGTTTGACAAATTGATGATTAAAAAGAATTAGCATGACAAGCAAAAAAAAAAATAATGTGATCAAATTTCCAGCCAATCCTTCAAAATTAGAGAGACAAGTTGAAGCAATTTTATTTGCCGCGTCAGAACCATTAGACATCGAAACAATTGAAAAACGAGTTCAAACAAATATTAATATAAAAAAAATTTTAGAAAATATAAAAGAGATTTATAGAAATAGAGGTATCAATTTAGTTTGTATTAAAAATAAGTGGTCTTTTAGGACTGCTGAAGATCTATCAAAGTTGATGTCTCTACAAAAGTCTTCACAAAAAAAATTATCAAAGGCAACTATTGAAACATTAGCAATTATCGTTTATCACCAGCCGGTCACTAGGTCAGAAATTGAGGAGATTAGAGGAGTTTCTTTTGCAACGAATACTTTGGAGATATTATTAGAACTTGACTGGGTAAGACCTGCTGGCAGAAAAGACGTTCCTGGCAAACCTATTCAATATGCAACAACTGAAAACTTTTTGAATCATTTTAATATACAAAAACTATCAGATTTACCTACTATTGATGAACTTGGTTCAGCAGGTCTAATTGATACTTCAAGTGTAGATAAATCAATATTTGGTACAGGTAAATTTTTTAAAGAACAATCTTTAAATGAAAAGCAAAATGATATTTATGAAGATATAGAAGACGCAATAAAAAAAGCTCCTGAGGATGAGAAATAAACAGGTTTATTTAAGTTGATTTATTGTATATAAAAGATTTATGGGAAATATTGGTTGGACAGGTATAATTATAATTGCGATTTTGGTAGTAATACTTTTTGGTAAAGGTAAAATTTCAAGCATTATGGGAGATTTAGCGAAAGGTATTAAAAGTTTCAAAAAGGGTATGTCAGATGAAAATTCTTCTGAAACTAAGGATCCAAACAATAATTCAGATAACTCAAATTCTGAAAATAAATAACCTTGTATGCCTCAAATAGGTTGGTTGGAGATTTTAGCAATAGTCATAATTGCAATTTTAGTACTTGGACCTAAAGAGTTTCCTATTGCTTTAAAAAAAATTGGATCTTATTTTGGCAAGTTAAAGAACACCATCAGTAGTTTCCAGAGAGAGGTAAATTCAGTGACAGAAAATATTGATATTGAAAAAGATATAGCTAAAAAAAATTCAAACGAGGAAAATAAAAATAAAGAAAATGAGTGATAATAATTCATTTACAAGTCACTTTGTAGAATTAAGATCTAGATTAATTAAGTCACTAATATTTATTTTTGTAATCTTTGTTATATCTTATACTTTTGCCGAGCATATTTATTCTTTTTTAGTAAGTCCTTATGCAGAAGCAGTAAAAGATGATTCAACTACAAGACGTTTAATTTTTACAGCGCTACATGAAACTTTTATTACTTATTTAAAAGTAGCTTTTTTTTCAGCCGTATTCTGCGGTAGCCCATTTCTTCTTATTCAAATATATAAATTCATTGCTCCAGGATTATACAAAAATGAAAAAAAAGCATTGTTACCTTACTTAATCTCTACACCAATTTTATTTTTATTTGGTGGCATGCTCGTTTATTACTTGGTAATGCCTCTAGCTATAAAGTTTTTTTTATCCTTTGAAACAATGGGATCAAATTCAAGTTTACCAATACAATTAGAAGCTAAAGTTAACGAATACTTATCATTAATAATGAGATTAATTTTTGCATTTGGAATAAGTTTTCAATTACCGATATTATTAAATTTATTAGCTAGAATTGGTGTTGTTAACTCTCAATATCTTAAAAATACAAGAAGATATGTAATTGTTATTATATTTACATTGGCTGCTATTCTAACACCACCTGATCCAATTACACAAGTTGGTCTAGCAATACCTCTACTATTACTTTATGAATTATCTATAATAACAGTTCGATTCACCGAAAAAAAAAATAAAAAAGAAACTTTAGAAGATGCATAATTTAAAAGAGTTAAGAAAAAATTTAGAACATTTTAAAAAAAAATTTGAAGAACGTAATGTAGACTTTGATATAATTGATTTTAAAAAAAAAGATACTTTGAATAGAGATTTAATCAATAAAAAAGAAAAACTTGAGCAAGAAAAAAAATATCTTTCTAAGTCAAAAGATAAATCTAATTTTGAAAAATCCAAAAAAATTTCTCAAGAAATATCAAATTTAGAAGAAAAACAAACTTTATGTCAAAGTGAAATTGATAGAATAATTTTCTCTCTTCCAAATTTAGCTCACGATGATGTACCTGTTGGAAAAGACGAAAAATTTAATAAATTAATAAAAAAAAAGGGTGATATAAAAAAATTTTCGTTTAAAACTAAATCTCATGTTGAACTAGGAGCAAAAAATCAAAATATTGATTTTGAAACTTCAATTAAATTATCAGGATCAAGATTTGTAGTTTTAAAAGGCAAATTTGCAATGCTCGAGAGAGCACTTATAAATTTTATGTTAGACACCCATATAAATTATTTTAAATATACTGAGATTTCGCCTCCTTTAATTGTTAATGAAGAAGTAATGTTTGGAACAGGACAGCTTCCAAAATTTAAAGATGATCAATTTGAAATAAAATTCGATAATTCTGATCAAAAAAAATATTTAATACCTACAGCAGAGGTAGTTTTAACTAATTTAGTAAGAAAGACTATAATTGAAAAAAATTTGTTACCTAAAAGGTTTGTTGCTTCAACACCTTGTTTTAGAAAAGAGGCCGGAAGTTATGGAAAGGATACAAAAGGAATGATTAGGCAACATCAATTTTATAAAGTTGAACTTGTAAGTATAACTGAACCAAATAAATGTTTAGAAGAGTTAGAGCGGATGCTAGGTTGTGCTGAAAGTATTTTAGAAAAATTAGATATACCTTATCAAGTTGTATTACTTTCCTCAGGTGACATGGGGTTTAGCGCTGAAAAAACTTATGATATTGAGGCTTGGATCCCATCAGAAAACAAGTTTAGAGAAATTTCCAGCTGCTCCTCTTGCGGTTCGTTTCAAGCTAGAAGAATGGGAGCTAAGTATAAGTCTGAAATAGGAACTGATTTTGTAGGAACTCTTAATGGATCTGGTTTGGCTGTCGGAAGATTGATGATTGCTTTATTAGAAAACAATCAAAATGAAGATGGTTCAATTAATATCCCAAATGTATTAAAAAAATACATGAATAATCTAGAAAAAATCTAAATATAATTTACTTGTTAATCTAAAGTTTTTCATATAATTGTTCTTCCATGAGCGGACAGGGAATAGCACAGTTTATACCACTAATATTAATTTTTATAATTTTTTATTTCTTTTTAATAAGACCCCAACAAAAAAGAGTTAAAGATCATAAAGCAATGGTTGAGTCTCTTAAAAGAGGTGATGAAGTTATTACATCGGGTGGTATTATAGGTATAGTTGATAGAGTAATGGAGGATGACCGTATCGAAGTGACAATTGGCGAAAATACGAAAGTTCAAATAATTCGATCTACTATTACAAGTTTGCTTAAAAAAGAAGAAATTAAGAAATAATTCTTTTTCGTGTTAAATTTTTCTAAAATAAACGTCTTAATCATTTATTTTTTATTTATATTTATTGCTATATTTTCATTATTAAACTTTCAGTCAGAAAAAGATCAATTCATCAAAAAGAAAATTAATTTAGGCTTAGATCTACAAGGCGGGTCTTATTTATTATTGGAAATTAATTCAGACAATCTAGTAAAAGAAAAAATTCAATCTAAAGTCATACCTATAAAAAAATTGCTTAAAGATAATCAAATTAATTATAATAATTTCAAAATTAATGAGAATAATTTGTCTTTATCAATAGATAATATTGATAAATTTGATTTATTATTTAACGCAAGAAAAGATAACCTTATAAATCCATATATCGATAACTATAGATCTTATGAACTTGAATATAAAAAAATAAATAATACCGAAATCGTAATATCTTTTTCTAAATTTGGATTGTTAACTTTAAATAATTCAGCTTTAAAACAATCTATAGAAATAGTAAGGCGTAGAATAGATGATGTAGGAACAAAAGAACCGACAATACTTCAGAGAGGTGAAAAAAGAATTCTTGTAGAGTTACCCGGGTTAAAAGATCCAGAAAGAATTAAGGCACTACTGGGTAAAACGGCACAACTTAATTTTAGACTTGTTTCAGATAATAATGAATTTGGGACAGAAGAGTTAATTTCTGAAAATGGAGAAAAGCTAAATATTAGTAAGAGAATAATCATGAGTGGTGAAAACCTAATTGACTCGCAGCCTAGTATTCAAAATCAAAATAATGAACCAACAGTATCTTTTACATTGGATAGATTAGGAGCACAAAAATTTGGTAGAGCAACAACTGATAATGTTGGAAAAAGACTCGCAATAGTTTTAGATGGCGAAATTATCAGTGCTCCAAACATTAATGAACCTATTACATCTGGCAATGGAATGATTTCAGGAAATTTTTCTTTTCAAGAAGCAACAGACCTAGCATTATTACTTAGATCCGGCGCTTTACCTACACCATTAATTGTTGTGGAAGAGAGAACAGTTGGACCAGATTTAGGCGAGGACTCAATTAAATCTGGAATAACATCTTTAATAGTTGGTTTTATTTTGGTCATTTTATTTATGTTGTACAAATACAAAATTTTTGGACTAATCGCCAACACAGCTTTAATAGCTAATCTATTAATGTTAATAGGTGTGCTCACAATTCTAGAAGCGACACTTACATTGCCCGGCATAGCTGGTATAATTTTAACTGTTGGCATGGCTGTAGATGCTAATGTTTTAATTTTTGAGAGAATAAGAGAGGAGTTAAAAACAGAAAAATCAATAATTCACGCATTTGACTCAGGTTATTCAAGGGCAAAAATAACAGTTTTAGACGCTAATATAACAACTCTAATTGCAGCTGTCATTTTATTCGCTTTTGGTTCTGGACCAGTTAAAGGTTTCGCTATTACTTTAGGAGTCGGAATTATTACAACACTTTTTACAGCATACTTTTTAGCAAGACATCTCACTTCATTAGTAGTTTTAAATAATAAAAATAAAGAGATAAAAATTTAATGATAAATTTTAATTTTTCATCAAAATTCAAGAATGCTAATATTCTTTCAATAACTCTATTTTTTACAAGTGTTCTTTTAATTACGTTTAAAGGGCTTAATTATGGAATAGATTTTAAAGGTGGTACACTTATCGAACTAAGGTCAAATAACATTGAGGCATCTTCAATAAGAGATGTTCTTAAAAATATGGATTTAGGAGATATTAATGTGAAAAAATTTGGTAAAGAAGGAGATTTTTTAATAAAAGTTGAACAAAAAGATGATAATAACAAATTAATACCAGAAATAAAAAAAAAATTATCTGATAATTTAAATTCTGAAATTAATTTTAGGCGAGTAGAAAATGTAGGTCCAAAGGTAAGTGCAGAATTATTACAATCTGCTATAATTGCAATTTCTTTATCGCTCGCAGCAATGCTTTTTTATATTTGGGTAAGGTTTGAGTGGCAATTTAGTATAGGTTCTATAATTGCTTTATTTCATGACGTAATTATTACACTCGGAATTTTTTCAATTTTATCTTTAGAGATTAATCTTTCGATTATTGCGGCAGTTCTCACAATTGTGGGATATTCTATGAATGATACAGTTGTTATTTATGATAGGATTAGAGAAAACCTTAGCAAATTTCATAAATTAGATATTAGTGACATTGCAAATTTGTCGATTAATGAAACTTTAGCGCGTACAATTATAACATCTGTAACTACTTTAATCGCATTATTTTCAATATTTATTTTAGGTGGAGAAATTTTAAGGGGATTTTCTTTTGCTATGATTTTAGGTGTTCTAATAGGTACATATTCATCAATATTTGTTGCTTCTCCAATACTTAAATATTTTAAAGTAAGTTATAAAACTATAGAAAAAGAAGAAGAAAAAATTGAACCTTGATATCAATAAAGATTTTGAGCTGCCACCATTGATAATAACATTGGTAAAGAGAGTAGAGTATTTGTTCTAGAAAACATCATTGCTGTTTTTGCTGAAGCGGCTTTTTCTTCTGGAGTAACTTCAACCATGCCCAAAGCTTTCTTTTGATTTGGCCAAATTACAAACCATACATTATAAGCCATAATTAATCCTAACCACATTCCAATACCTATGGCAGTATTTTTACCTCCTGATCCATCTAAACCTAATATCATTGCACTATGAACATATCCATTTATCCATGCTAAAATTAATCCAGATAAAACTGTTATTGCTGCTGCCCATCTAAAATAAAATAATGCAGCTGGAGCAATAACTTTACCAATAGCGGGTTTTTGTTCATCTGGAATTTTAGGCATATTTGGAATTTGAACAAAGTTGAAATACCACAATAGGCCGATCCACATTATTGCAACAACAACATGAATAAATCTAAATAACCAACTCCAGAATAGCGTATCAAATGCAAATCCATCACCAAAAAAGTGTAAGCCTAAGAATAGTAAAATTGCTATTCCTAAAGATAGATGAACTGTTTTTGATAATGATTGCAGTATATTTGTCATGATTCCATTATAACATATTTTTACATATCAGGCAGTTTTTTTCATCGGATTATCGCCTATAATTTCTTTTATAAATTTACCAGTATAGCTCTCTTTTACTGTTGAAACTTTTTCAGGCGTTCCTTCTGCTATTATATTTCCACCATTTACACCACCTTCAGGTCCCATATCTATTATATGATCTGCTGTTTTTATCACGTCAAGATTATGCTCTATGACAACAACAGTATTTCCTGTATTAGCAAAAGCTTGGAGAATTTCTAATAATTTTTTAATATCGTGAGAATGCAACCCTGTAGTCGGCTCGTCAAGTATATACAAAGTTCTTCCGGTTGGCCTCTTTGATAATTCTTTAGCTAATTTAATTCTTTGAGCCTCACCTCCTGACAACGTTGTTGCTTGTTGACCTATTTTCATATAGCCCAAGCCTACATGTTTAAGAGTAATTAATTTTGATTTAATTGTTTGTATATTTTCAAAAAACTCACATCCTTCATCGACTGTCATATCTAATACATCTGCAATATTTTTATTTTTGAATCTAATTTCTAATGTTTCTCTATTATATCTAGCTCCCTTACAGGTATCACAAGGAATAAATACGTCTGGTAAAAAATGCATCTCATAAGTAATTACCCCATCACCCTCACATGTTTCGCACCTTCCACCTTTAACGTTAAAGGAGTATCTACCGACTTTATATCCCCTTGCTTTTGACTCTGGCAAACCCGCAAACCACTCTCTTATTGGCCCAAAAGCACCTGTGTAAGTAGCAGGATTTGATCTAGGTGTTCTTCCAATTGGTGATTGATCTATATCAATTATTTTATCTATAAGTTCGGTTCCTTTAAAACCTGTGAATGCTTTAGGCACTTTACGACTTTTATTTTTATTTAACATTAAGTTAAATGCATTATATAAAGTATGTAAGATTAAAGTTGATTTTCCACTACCAGAGACACCAGTTACGCAAGTGAAAGTTCCTACTGGAATTTTTAAATTCACTTTTTTTAAATTATTACCACTTGCACCACTTATTTCTATAAATCTCCCATTTTTTGCAGATCTTCTTTTTTTTGGTATTGCTATAAATTTTTTTCCAGATAAATAATCGCCAGTAATACTTTTTTGATTAGAGATAATTTCTTTTACAGTCCCATTCGCTACAATTTGTCCTCCATTTAAGCCGGCTTCAGGTCCAATATCAATAATGTGATCTGAGTTTTCCATAGTTTCAATATCGTGCTCAACAACAATCACAGTATTTCCCAAATCTCTCAATTTTTTAAGTGCTTTAATTAATTTTTTATTATCTCGTTGATGTAAGCCTATTGAAGGTTCGTCTAGCACGTATAGCACACCTGTGAGCCCTGAACCTATTTGTGAAGCCAATCTTATTCTTTGTGCCTCTCCACCAGACAAAGTTCCTGACTCTCGTGACAAAGTTAAATAATTTAATCCAACATTTAAAAGAAAGTTAAGTCTTTCATTGATTTCTTTTAAAATATGTTGTGCTATTTTATTTTCACGTTCAGTTAATACATTTTGTAAGTTTTCAAACCATTTTTGAGCTTCGTCTATTGATTTTTCAGTAACCTCACTGATATTTAATGAATTAATTTTTACACAAAGCGCCTCATCCTTAAGTCTCATTCCTTTACATTTTTCACAAGCTGTTTCACTTTGGTATTGAGATATTTCCTCTCGTTTCCATTCACTATCAGTTTCTAAATAACGCCTTTCAAGGTTATTAACAACACCTTCAAAAGTTTTTTTTGTTGTGTATGCTTCATATCCGTCATCGTAAGAAAATTTTATTTCTTCTTCGTCAGATCCAAATAAAATTATATCCTGAATTTTCTTTGGAATTTTTTTCCATGAGTCTGTCATTGAGATTTTATAGTGTTTAGCAATCGATGCTAAAGTCTGTGCGTAATAAAGAGAAGTAGATTTTGCCCAAGGTTCAATGACTCCTTCTTGAAGACTTTTTTTAGGATCAGAAATAACTAAATTTGGGTCTACATTTAGGTTATGTCCGATACCCTCACATTCTTCACACGCTCCATAGGGAGAGTTGAAGGAAAAAAGTCTTGGTTCAATTTCCTCAATAGTAAAGCCACTTTCAGGACATGAAAACTTTGAGGAAAAAGTCATAGTTTCCCGTTTTCTAAATTTCTTTGGCAATGTTTCGTTTTCATATTCTACTACGAGTAATCCATTCGAGAGATTTACAGCTGTTTCAACACTGTCTGCCAATCTATTTCCAAGACTTGAGTTAAGAATGACTCTATCGACAATTATTGAAATTTCATGTTTAAGTTTTTTATTTAGGTTTGGAAATTCATCAATATTCAGATATTTTCCATCTACTTTAATTTTACTAAAACCTCTTTTTTTATAATTTAAGATTTCTTTCTTATATTCTCCTTTTCTGCCTCTAACTATAGGTGCAAGCAGATATATAGTATTATCTTTAGGTAATTTTTTTATTTTATCAACCATTTCACTAATTGGCTGAGATACTATGGGCTTATTTGTAAACGGAGAATATGGAATTCCAACTCTTGCATATAGTACTCTCATATAATCGTAAATTTCTGTAACAGTTGCTACGGTCGATCTTGGATTTTTAGAAGTATTTTTTTGTTCAATTGATATAGCTGGACTTAAACCTTCAATTAAATCCACTTTAGGTTTTTTCATTTTATCTAGAAATTGTCTTGCGTACGAGGAAAGACTTTCCACATATCTTCTTTGCCCTTCAGCATAAATTGTATCAAAAGCTAAGGATGATTTTCCTGATCCAGATAGACCGGTTATAACAACTAGTTTCTCTTTAGGAATTTCGAGAGAAACATTTTTTAAGTTGTGTTCTTTAGCGCCTTTTACAACGATTTTTTTCAACATATTTTTTACTTAAAATAACATACATCTTATAATTATTTGTTAATTATGATATAAATAAATACTTTTTATAAATTATAAATCAAAATTTATTCAAAATTATTATGGCTGGAAGTTTAAATAAAGTACAATTAATAGGTCGTTTAGGCGCAGATCCTGAGATCAAACAAATGGTTAATGGGAAAAGTGTTGCTAGATTGAGCATAGCAACAAGTCAAACCTGGAAAGATAAATCTAGTGGAGAGAGAAAAGAAAAAACTGAGTGGCATAGAGTAGTAATATTTAACGAAGGTTTAGTTAACGTAGTTCAACAATACGTCAAAAAAGGAGCCAATGTATATGTAGAAGGCCAATTAAGCACTAGAAAATGGAAAGATGAGGCCTCTGGTCAAGATAAATACTCAACTGAAATAGTTCTTCAAGGATATAACTCAAGTTTAACAATGTTGGATAGTAGAGGCGGTAACGGTAATTCAAATCTCGTATCTGAAAATAAAAGCTCTTTACCTAGCGAAAACCTAAATCAAGATAATGCTGATTTAGACGATGAAATTCCTTTTTAAAATTAAATGGAAAAAAATATTGTAGAGAATAAAAAATCTTTTAAGCCGATTTTTGTACAAGATGAAATGAGTTCATCTTATTTATCTTACGCCATGAGCGTAATTGTAAGTAGAGCATTGCCGGATGTTAGAGATGGTTTAAAGCCCGTGCATAGAAGAATTATTTATGCAATGTATAAGGGTGGTTATGATTGGACTAAACCTTTTAGAAAATCTGCTAGAATTGTAGGAGATGTAATCGGTAAGTATCATCCTCATGGAGATCAATCTGTATATGATGCTTTAGTAAGACTGGTTCAAGATTTTTCAATGAGCGTTCCTTTAATCACTGGCCAAGGTAATTTCGGATCTATCGATGGAGATCCCCCAGCTGCAATGAGATACACCGAAACAAAATTAGGAAGGATTGCACAATTTTTAACTGAGGATTTAGAAAAAAATACAGTTAATTATAGAAGTAATTACGATGAAACTGAAAAAGAACCCGAAGTTTTGCCTTCACAATATCCAAATATTCTAGTTAATGGAGCCGGAGGAATTGCAGTTGGAATGGCAACGAGTATTCCACCGCATAATTTAGGTGAAATAATTAATGGAACGATAGCATATATAAACAATAAAGATATAACTATTGCTCAATTAATGAAACACATACCTGGCCCTGATTTTCCTACTGGTGGAGTAATAATAGGTAAAGATATTATTAAGCAAGGTTACAACAAAGGAAGAGGATCATTTAAAATCAGAGGTGAGATTGATTTAGAGGAAAAGAAGGGTGGCAGAGAAACTTTAATTATAAAATCTATCCCTTATCAAGTAAATAAATCAATTTTAATTGAAAAAATTGCTCAACTCGTTAGAGATAAAAAAATTGAAGGGATCAGAGATATTAGAGACGAGTCAAATAGAGAAGGAATTCGTGTTGTCATTGAATTAAGAAAAGGGATAGAGCCTGAAACTATTCGAAGACAACTATACAAACTTACAAATATAGAGAGTTCCTTTGGATTCAATACTCTTGCGATTGTAAATAGCAAACCCAAGATCTTAAATTTAAAAGAGTTTATTTCTGAATTTTTAAAATTTAGAGAAGACACAGTAATAAAAAGAGTTAAATTTGATTTAAAAAAAGCTGAAGAAAGAGCACACATTTTAATCGGTTTAGCTACAGCAGTTGAAAATATTGATGAAATTATCAAAATTATTAAAAATTCAAAAGATTCTGAAACTGCAAAAAAAAATTTATTGACAAAAAAATGGAAAATTAAAAAAAGCATTAAACTTATAACTCAAATTGAAAAAAAGAAAAATATTACTAGTTACTCTTTAACTCTTAATCAAGTTAATGCAATTTTAGAATTAAGACTACAAAAACTAACAGCGTATGGCATAGGAGAAATAGAGAACGAAATTAATAAATTAGCGCAATTGATAATAGAATATAATAAGATTATCAACTCTAAAAAGGCACTTTATAAACTCATTACCGAGGAATTAGAAAACATAAAAGATAAATTTTCCACACAAAGAAAAACTAAGATTATTGACGCTGTTCTTAATTATAATATAGAAGAGACTATTCAAAAAGAGTCGGTCGTAATAAGTATTACAAATCAAGGATATATTAAACGAAGTCCTCTAAGTTCATTGAAAGCACAGAAAAGAGGAGGAAAAGGCAAGACTGGAATTTCAACCAGAGAAGAAGATTTTGTGGTACAAATATTTACTGCAAATACGCATACACCAGTTTTATTTTTTTCCACGCAAGGCTTAGTTTACAAAATTAAAGCCCATAAGATCCCTGAAGGAACTGCCGCCTCCAAAGGTAAATCAATATTTAATATTCTACCGCTTAAAAGCCATCATTCAATAAGTTCAATAATGCCTTTACCAGAGGATGAGACAGAGTGGAAAAATTTAATGGTAGTTTTTGCAACTACAAAAGGCAACGTAAGAAAAAATACTCTTGAAGATTTTGTAAATGTTAATAATAGCGGAAAAATTGCTATGAAATTAGACCAAGATGATAAAATAATAGATGTAAAGATATGTAGAGATGATCAAGATGTTTTACTAAGCACTCAATTTGGTAAATGTATAAGATTTAAATCAAAAAAATTGAGACTATTCAAAGGAAGATCCTCGAAGGGAATTAAAGGAATTCAACTCAAAGATAATGATAAAGTGATTTCACTATCTATTTTAGATAATAGTAAAATTGACCTCAAAACTATTAACAAAGATAAAAAAATAAAAAATGGTGTAGATAAATTCATTTTATCAGTTTCAGAAAATGGTTATGGAAAAAGATCTTCATATTTAGACTACAGAGTAACTAACCGAGGTGGAAAAGGAATTATTGGTATTATAAATTCCCCTAGAAATGGAAATATAGCCTCATCCTTAGTGGTAAGTGAAACCGATGAGATAATTTTATCTACTGATAAAGGAAGTATAATGCGATGCGCTGTTAAAGAAATTAGAGTAGCAGGAAGAAATACTCAGGGGGTAAGAATTAAAAAATTGTCTGGCACTGAAAAAGTTGTTTCTGTTATTAAGATTGATGATAACATTCAATAAAAATGAAAATTGCAATTTATCCAGGAACTTTTGATCCAATAACCTATGGTCATATAGATGTAATAAGAAAATCGTTGAATGTTTTTGATAAAATAATAGTTGCCACAACAGATAACGTAAATAAAAGTTATCACTTTTCTATTGAGGACCGATTAAGAATTATTCATAACTCTTTGTTTAAAGATTTAAAATTAAGTAAAAGTAAAATAAAAGTAATCTCATTTGACAATTTAACGATTGATTTGTGTAAAAAATTTAAAGCTTACACAATTATTAGAGGACTTAGAGCGGTTTCTGATTTTGAATATGAGTTTCAATTAGCTGGAATGAATAAAAAGCTTAACTCTAAAATTGAAACAATGTTTTTGATGTCTGATGTTGAAAATCAAATTATTTCATCAAAGTTTGTTAAAGAAATTGCAAATTTAGGAGGTAATATTGAAAGGTTTGTTACCAGATCAACTGTAAAAATGCTCAAAGATAAAATTTAATGAAAAAAATTACCTATTTATTTATTATTCTTTTTAGTTTATTAACTAATAATATCTTTGCACAAAATAATCATATGATTTTAAAATTAACTTACGGTGATGTTGAAATTGAGCTTTATCCAGATAAAGCACCTAATCATGTTAAGAGATTTAAAGAACTAGCTGATAGTGGAAAATATGACGGAGTAGTTTTTCACAGAGTGATAGAAGGGTTTATGGCTCAAAGTGGAGATGTAAAATATGGAAACTCAAACAGCCCAGAATTTAATTTATCTTTAGCAGGTACTGGTGGGTCAGAACTACCAAATGTAAAAGCAGAATTTACTGACATCGCTCATACTAGAGGTGTTCTTTCTGCTGCAAGATCTGCAGATCCTGACAGCGCGAATAGCCAATTTTTTATTTGTTTTGACTCTGCTCCTCATTTAGACAGACAATATTCTGCTTTTGGAAAAGTAATTAAAGGAATGGAATTCGTAGATATGATAAAAAAAGGTGATCCAAATAGTGGTGCAGTGTCAGACCCTGATAAAATTATTTCAATAAAATCAAAATAATTTTTAAATGCCAAGTAAAGAATTTTCATTCGAGTTAATTACTCAGGATGATAAAGCAAGACTTGGAAAAATTTATACTTCTAGAGGCGTAATAGATACACCGGCATTTATGCCTGTCGGCACACAGGGTTCGGTAAAAGGAATTTTCACTGATGATATTTCAAAAACTAATACTCAAATTATTTTAGGAAATACTTATCATCTATTACTTAGACCTGGTGTTGAAATTTTAAATAGTTTCAACGGACTTCATAATTTTATGAATTGGAAAAAGCCAATATTAACTGACTCAGGAGGGTATCAGATAATGTCTCTTTCAAAATTTAATAAAATTGATTTAAAAGTTGGGGCTATATTTAGTTCACACATAGATGGAAAAAAAATAATTCTTAGTCCAGAAAAAAGTATTCAAGTTCAAAAATCTATAAATTCCGACATCGTTATGGTTCTGGATGAGTGTCCAAAACTTACAAAAGATAAAAAAATTTTATCTAACGCAATTAATACTTCAATTGATTGGGCAAAAAGATGTAAAATTGAGTTTGGTAATGAAAAATCTAAAGCACTCTTTGGTATTGCACAGGGAGGTCTATATAAAGATCTAAGAGTTGAGAGTATAGAAAAGTTAATTGAAATTGACTTTGACGGTTATGCAATGGGAGGATTGGCTGTTGGTGAGAAACAAACCGAAATGTTTAAGATTTTAAATGAAACAACAAATCATCTTCCTCAAAAAAAACCAAGATATCTTATGGGTGTCGGTACACCTTCGGATATTTTAGGAGCAGTCAAAGAGGGTATAGATATGTTTGATTGTGTAATGCCTACTAGATCTGGCAGAACTGGTTTAGCATTTACTTGGGAAGGAAAGGTAAATTTAAAAAATTCAAAATACCAAAACGATAAAATGCCGCTAGATGTTAATTGCGACATTAGAGACTTAAATAAATACTCAAAAGGTTATTTAAATCACCTTATTAAATCTAATGAAATGATGGCATCTATGCTTATTTCTTTACATAATATTTATTTTTATCAACAATTTATGCGCGAAATTCAAAAGAATATTAAGAACGGGACTTTTAGATTATTTTATAAAAAATATATAAATTTGTTTGATTAATTATTTGAAATTTAATCGATTAGTATATAAAAGAACACTCTTCAAGGGCCCTTAGCTCAGTTGGTAGAGCACCTCCCTTTTAAGGAGGGTGTCGATGGTTCGAGTCCATCAGGGCTCACCAAAAATTAAGTTTTAATTGGTGGGTACTTAATTATAACTTCATTAATCCAATTCTTTAAATTTTCTATTCTTTTTTTACTACTAGGATGTGTGCTTAAAAACACTGGTGGCTCTTTTCCCTTGTTCTTTTCTGACATTCTTTCCCAAAGCTTTACGGATTCTCTTATATCATATCCAGACAATGAAGAAAAAATTAATCCTAAATAATCTGCTTCGGTTTCTTGTTTTCTTCCGAAAGGATTCATAATACCTAATTGAAATATATCTAAACCAGTATTTTGACCAACTGTATTTCTTGTCCTATTTATAGCACCACCTAAAAAAATGTCAGCTACGGTTGTACCAAGGTTTATAGTCATAGCATGACTCATCCTCTCAACAGAGTGTCTAGCAACCGCATGAGCTATTTCATGGCCCATTACAATTGATAAAGCATTCGTATTTTTTGTTATCTTAAGTAGGCCTGTATATACGGCAATCTTTCCTCCCGGCATACACCAAGCATTAACTATTTTATCATTATCAACTAAAATATAGTCCCAACCAAAATTTTTGGTTGGATCATCTTTCCCTTGATTTTCAAAAAAGGTAGAAACAGCATATTCCATTTTTTTTCCAATTTCTCTTATTTCTTTTAATTTAGAACCTGATGTAATTAATTTTGTTTTGGACCTAAATTGTTCATAAGCAGCAGCTGCTTGTGCATTAATTCTAGACTCAGGAATAATACTTAGTTGTTTTCTCTCAGTAATTGGAACAGTTGAACATGAAGGTAGCAATAAAGAACAGCAACCACAGCTAAAATAGCCAAGAAATTTACGTCTATTTATGTTATACATCGTTTAGATTCATGATCTTAAATAATAAATTACTAATTGCAATTTTTATTTTGATAATAATATTCATAATTTATTCAAGCTATTCTTAATTAATGTCAAAGCCATCTTTAAAAAAATCAATATTCGCAAAACTAAGAAATAATTTTATTGCCGGTGTAGTAGTTTTAATTCCAATTGGAATAACATTATATTTAACATTATTTATAATAAAAATTTCAAGTAAAGTTATACCTAAAGAAATTAACCCGAATAATTATTTACCATTTGATATTCCAGGAGTTGAAATTTTAATAGCTCTTATAATAATTGCTGTAATTGGGTGGCTATCGCTTTCCTTTTTAGGTAAGAAGTTTTTTGAATTATTTAACAATATTCTGAAAAAAATTCCAATTTTAAGAACTATATACTCTGCTATTGGTCAAATGACAGAAAGTTTTACCAAATCTGACAATAAGCAGAAAAGTGTTGTGTTATTAGAATATCCACGTAAAGGGGTATGGGCAGTAGGATTTGCAACTAAAGAAAACAAAGGGTTAATTAAAGAAAAAATTAAAGAGGAATTAATTAATGTTTTTGTTCCAACGACGCCCAATCCCACAAGCGGTTTTTTACTAATGGTCCCGAAGAAAGATTTGATCTTCTTAGATGTTTCATTTGAACAAGCGTCTAAGTTCATTGTATCAGCTGGAACTACTAATATAGACTAATATTCCTTAATATTTAATATTTCGGCTCTATCAAACAGTTTTAAAAGAAAAGAATATTTTTTTTCATTAATTACATCTCGAACACTAAGCACGTACTTTTCTGCTAACTTAAATAAGTCATCGTGATGGATTGGATCTGCAAATCTAAAATTTTTAATTCCACTTTGTTGATATCCAATCAAATCACCAAAACCTCTTAATTTCAAATCTTCTTCAGCTATAAAAAAACCGTCATCTGATTTTTTTAATATTTTAATCCTTTTTATTGCATTCTTACTAAGACCATCTTTAAATAATAGAATACAAATTCCCTGATTTAGACCTCTGCCGACTCTTCCTCTTAATTGATGTAATTGAGCAAGACCAAACTTATTTGCATTTTCTATTATAATTAAATTGGAATTGGGAAAATCTATTCCAACTTCAATTACAGTTGTTGAAACAAGAATTAAAATCTCTCTTTTTAAAAATTTCGTTAAAATTTTATCTTTATCATCTTTAGTTAATGCACCATGTATTAAGCCAACTTTATTTGGGAATTTTTTATTAATCAATTCAAATTTTCTTTTAGCGGATGAATAATCCAAAAATTTAGATTCTTCTATTAGAGGGCAAACCCAAAAAACTTGATTTCCGTTTTCAATTTGCTTTTTTATATAAGGCCAAAGTTCATTAATTTTTTTCTCTGGCTTACTTAGAGTTTTAATTGGCTTTCTTTTGGCGGGCTTCTCGATTATTTTTGAAACATCCATGTCTCCATAAAGTGACATCATCATAGTTCTAGGTATAGGTGTTGCGGA
>CACIWE010000011.1 GCA_902590285.1 uncultured Pelagibacteraceae bacterium
AAAGACCAAATTAAAATGAATTTTGCAATAATTGGAGCCACTGGAAATGTTGGTCGCAAAACAATAGAAATTTTAGAGAAATCTAAGATTTCATTTAAAGAACTATATTTAGTAGCTTCCAAAAAAAGTACTGGAAAAAAAATTAAATTTCGAAAAAAAGAAATAGTTGTTGAAGATTTAGAAAGTTACGACTTTACAAAAGCTCAAATAACTTTTTTTGCTGCAGGTAGCCAAATCGCTAAAGAGTGGGTACCTAAAGCTGCGAAAAAAACTATAGTGATTGATAATTCAAGTTATTTTAGAATGCAAAAGGATGTTCCTTTGGTAGTTCCAGAGGTAAACGTTGAAGATTTAAATCACCATAATAATATTATCTCAAATCCTAATTGTTCTACAATGCAGATGGTTCTTGCACTCAAACCTTTACATGATGAATATAAAATTAACAGGGTTGTAGTTTCGACTTATCAAGCTGTTTCTGGTGCCGGTAAAGCCCCAACGGATGAACTATTTGATCAAACTCAAAAATATTTAGAAAATAAAAAAATTGATTCAAAAAATTTTACTAAACAAATTGCTTTTAATTTAATACCACACATCGATACTTTTGATAAAGACGGATACACAAAAGAAGAATTAAAAATGACTAATGAGACAAAAAAAATTCTTGATAATGAAATTGATGTTACCGCAACATGTGTAAGGGTGCCGGTTAGAACTGGACACTCTGAATCTATAAATATTGAATTTGATAATTTATATGATTTTGCAAATGTTATAAAAATCTTAAGTAATGCACCTGGATGTAAAGTCATCGATGAAAGAAAAGATGGTGGATATATTACACCAATTGAAGCAGAAGGAGATTATACAACTTACATTTCTCGAATCAGAAAAGATAATTCAAATGTTAAAGCTATTAATATATGGGTCGTGTCTGATAACTTATTAAAAGGAGCGGCTTTAAACACTGTTCAGATTGCTGAGCACTTAGTGAAAAAATTATAACTTTAGTTTATAAGTCTCATATGGAAGAAAAAAATAATCCTTTAAGCCCTCATCTTCAAATTTATAGATGGCAAATATCTTCTTTGCTTTCCATTACACATAGAATTGTTGGAGTGATAAATTTTTTAGCTATAACAATAATTTGTTTCTGGAGTTTGTCTTTACTGCTTGGAGCAGAGAGCTACTTAATTATTAATAATTTCCTTCAAAGTTTTTTTGGAAAATTTGTAGCTGTTGGACTTTGTTGGACATTTAGCTTTCATATTTTAAATGAACTACGTCATTTATTTTGGGATATAGGGTATGGCTTCGATTTAAAAATTTCAAAGATCACTGGGGTTCTTGCTTTATTAGGATCATTTGTATTTACAATTTTATTTTATTTAATAGGGAAAAATTTTTTTTAATATGCATGTTTCTACGAAAAAATGGTTATTTACAAAAATAAGCTCTTTTTTACTTATGCCTTTTATGATTTGGTTTATTGTAAATTTTATTTCAATTTATGAGAACGATTATCAATCAGTGGTTATTTTCTTTGCTCAACAGCCGACAAGAATTTTATTTTCAATATTTATTGTAATAGCTTTCTTTTTTTCAGCTTTAACAATAAGTGAGGTATTCGAGGACTATATTAAAGATAAAAAAATCAAAAATGTCGCAAATAAACTATTATATATATTTGCTATAATTATGCCTTTAATAACTATTACAGGAATATATAATTTAACTTAATGAGCACATATAAAATTATAGATCACGAATATGATGTTGTTGTTTTAGGAGCAGGAGGGTCTGGTCTTAGAGCAGCGGTTGGTTTATCAGAAGCTGGATTGAAAACAGCATGTATTTCAAAAGTCTTTCCAACAAGAAGCCATACATCTGCAGCTCAAGGAGGTATCTCGGCTGCACTTGGAAATATGGGAGAGGATGACTGGAGATGGCACATGTACGATACTGTTAAGGGCTCTGACTGGTTAGGTGATCAGGACGCTATAGAATATTTATGCAAGGAGGCTCCAAGAGCAGTTGTTGAATTGGAGAGATATGGTGTTCCATTTAGTAGAACAGATGATGGAAAAATTTATCAAAGGCCTTTTGGTGGAATGACAAAAAATTACGGGAATGGAACAGCGCAAAGAACATGTGCTGCTGCTGATAGAACGGGCCATGCGATTTTACACACTCTTTATGGTCAGGCTCTAAAACATAATACAGAGTTTTTTATCGAATACTTTGCATTAGACTTGATAATGAAAAACGGAGAGTGCAAGGGAGTTATAGCTTGGAATTTAACAGATGGTACCATTCATAGGTTTAGATCGCACATCACAATAATAGCAACAGGTGGTTACGGAAAAGTTTATTACTCAGCTACCTCAGCTCATACATGTACAGGAGATGGTAACGCGATGGTATTAAGAGCTGGATTGCCCTTACAAGATATGGAGTTTGTTCAATTTCATCCAACTGGAATTTATGGAGTAGGATGTTTAATAACAGAGGGAGCACGAGGAGAAGGAGGATTTTTAGTAAACGGTAAAGGTGAAAGATTTATGGAGCGTTACGCACCAAACGCAAAAGATTTAGCATCTAGAGATGTAGTTAGCAGATCAATGGAGATGGAAATTAATGAAGGTAGAGGTGTTGGTAAAGATAAAGATCACATAAATTTACACTTAGATCATTTGGATAAAGAGGTTCTAGAAGAAAGGCTTCCAGGTATAACCGAGGCTGCAAAGACTTTTGCGAATGTTGATGTGAATAAACAACCAATTCCAGTTGTGCCCACAGTTCACTATAACATGGGGGGTATTCCAACGAATTATAAAGCAGAAGTTTTAACTTTAAATGGTTCAGAAAAAACAGTACCCGGGCTTATGGCTATCGGGGAAGCAGCTTGCGTATCAGTACATGGTGCTAATAGATTAGGCTCAAATTCATTAATTGATCTTGTGGTATTTGGAAGAGCGGCTGCTAAAAGAGCAGCAGAACTTATAAAACCAGGAATGGCTCATGAAGAAGTTTCGAGTTCAGAGACGGATAAATGTTTAGATAGATTTGATAAAATTAGAAACTCTACAGGTGCTACTAAGACCGCAGAATTAAGATTAAATATGCAAAAAACAATGCAATCAAAATGTGCTGTGTTTAGAACAGAAAAAACATTAAAAGAAGGAGTAGATCAAATACGAAAACCTTATGAAGGTATGGAAGATATTTCAGTTAAAGACAAATCTCTTCTTTTCAATACAGAATTAGTCGAAACTCTAGAATTCGATAATTTAATAAGACAAGCACTTACTACTATGGACTCAGCTTACAGTAGAAAAGAGAGCAGAGGTGCCCACGCAAGAGAGGATTATAGTAAGAGAGATGATAAAAACTTTATGAAGCACACTTTGGCTTGGCAAAGCGACAAAAAGGTAGAAATAAAATATAGAGATGTCCACTCAAGAACATTAACGAATGATGTTCAATACTTCCCACCAAAGGAAAGAGTTTATTAAGAATGGTTAAATTTAACTTACCTCAAAGTTCAAAAATAGAGGTTGGTAAGTATTTCAAAGACAAGACAAATTCAAAAAATTTAAAAAAAGTAAATGTGTATAGATGGGACCCATCTACGAAACAAAATCCAAGAGTCGATACTTTTGAAGTTGATATGGATAATTGTGGTCCAAAGGTTTTGGATATTTTATTTAAAATTAAGAACGAAATAGATCCATCACTCACATTCAGAAGATCATGTGCTCACGGGGTTTGCGGCTCGTGTGCGATGAACATAGATGGAGTAAATACTTTAGCTTGTATTAAATCTCATACTGATATTCATGGAGATTTAAATGTTTACCCCTTGCCTCATTTAAAGGTAGTAAAAGATCTAATCGGAGATCTAACTACCCTTTATAAACAGTACGAGTCAATTAAACCATGGCTGCAAACAGAACAAACAGGAAAAGAAAAAGAGGAAATCAAGCAGTCTCAAAAAGACAGAGAGAAATTAGATGGTTATTATGAATGTATATTATGTGCTTGCTGTTCAACTTCTTGCCCAAGCTATTGGTGGAATGGTGACAAATACCTAGGACCTGCAGTTTTATTACAGGCATACCGTTGGATCAATGATAGCAGAGATGGAGATAAAAAAGAGAGACTTAAAAAAGTAGCAGACGAACTTAAGTTATATAGATGCCATACGATAATGAATTGTACCAATTCTTGTCCAAAAGGATTAAATCCAGCAAAAGCTATTGGATCTATTAAGAAAATGCTTGCAACGAACTAAAAGCTTATTTATTCAATATCATCATGAAAACAATTGAACACTTTGTTGAAGGCAAATCATTCAGCGGGGACTCAAAAAGAACAGGTAAAGTATTCAATCCAGCGACAGGTGAGCAAAGCGCAGAGGTAAAACTTGCTTCTACAAAAGATGTAAATTTAGCTATTGAAAGCGCTAAGAAAGCTTTTGAGTCTTGGGCAAATACACCTCCTCTACAAAGAGCAAGAGTGATGTTTAAATTTAAAGAATTAATTGAAAAAAATTCTGATGAACTTACCAAAATCATAGTCTCCGAGCATGGTAAAGTTTATGAAGATGCAAGAGGTTCATTGACTAGAGGTTTAGAAGTGGTTGAATATGCTTGTGGTATTCCTCAAATGCTCAAAGGAGAATTTACAGAAAATGTGGGAACTAATGTTGATAGCTGGTCAATACGACAACCATTAGGAGTTTGCGCGGGTATTACACCTTTTAATTTTCCTGCAATGGTTCCAATGTGGATGTTTCCAATGGCAATTGCTTGCGGAAATACATTTGTTTTGAAGCCATCAGAAAAGGACCCATCATGTTCAATGCGTTTAGCAGAACTTTTGAAAGATGCTGGTCTTCCTGACGGAGTGTTTAATGTAGTTAACGGAGATAAAGAAGCTGTAGACTCTTTAATTAATAATATAGATGTAGCTGCCATCAGCTTTGTTGGATCGACACCAATTGCTAAATATATTTATGAAAACTGTGCAAAAAATGAAAAAAGAGTTCAAGCGCTTGGTGGTGCTAAAAATCATTGTGTTGTGATGCCTGATTGTGATTTAGATCAAGCTGTTAACGGTTTGATGGGAGCGGCTTACGGATCGGCTGGAGAAAGATGTATGGCTCAATCCGTTGCAGTTGCTGTTGGTGGTATTGGCGATAAACTTGTGAATTCTTTAGCAAAAAAAGTTGAAGCATTAAAAGTTGGGCCTGGTATGGATAAACAATCTGAAATGGGACCACTTGTAACAAAGGATCATTTAGCAAAAGTTAAAAGTTATGTAGATGTTGGAGAGAAAGAGGGAGCTAAATTAGTTGTAGATGGAAGAGATTTTAAATTGCAAGGCTATGAAAATGGCTACTACATCGGTGGATGTTTGTTTGATCATGTTAAAAAAGATATGAGGATTTATAAAGAAGAAATATTTGGTCCAGTTTTATCTGTTGTAAGAGCTAAAGATTTTGATGAAGCACTTCAATTAGTTAACGACCACGAATTTGGAAATGGTGTAAGTATTTTCACCAGAGACGGTGACTCAGGAAGAACTTTTTCTAATAAAGCAAAGATAGGCATGGTAGGTATTAACATACCAATTCCGGTTCCAATGGCTTTTCATAGCTTTGGAGGATGGAAAAGATCCTTATTTGGTGACCAACATATGCATGGCCCCGAAGGAGTAAGATTTTATACAAAATTAAAAACAATAACATCTAGATGGCCTTCGGGTTTAAGATCAGACCCAGAATTTGTAATGCCAACAATGAAATAAAATTAAAGAAATTAATGAAAAAAATTACATTAATAGGAGCTGGTCAAATTGGAGGAACATTAGCTCATTTGATAGCTTTAAAAGGATTAGCAAATGTTGTGTTATTTGATGTTGCTGAAGGTATAGCAAAAGGAAAAGCTTTAGATATAGCTCAATCATCACCTGTGAGTGGCTTTAATGTAAGTTTAATTGGAACTGATAAATACGAAGATACAAAAAATTCAGATGTAATAATTATTACCGCTGGCGTACCAAGGAAACCAGGCATGACTAGAGATGATCTGCTTGGTATTAACTTAAAAATAATTAAGCAAGTAGCAGAGGGAATAAAAAAAACTTCTCCTAATGCATTTGTAATATGTATTACTAATCCTTTAGATGTAATTGTAATGGCTCTCCAAAAATATTCAGGGCTACCAAAAAATAAAGTAGTTGGAATGGCAGGTATATTAGACTCATCTAGATTTATTTATTTTTTGTCAGAAGAATTAAAAGTTCCAGTACAAAAAATAAAATCATTTGTGCTGGGTGGACATGGAGATAGCATGGTTGCTATGTTAGAATCAACTGAAATTGAAGGAAAAAAAATAAGTAGTCTTGTAAAGGAAGGAAAAATATCAAAAGAGAAATTAGACAAGATTGTAGATAGAACAAAAAAAGGAGGAGCAGAAATTGTAAAATACTTAGAAAAAGGATCAGCATTTTACGCACCCGCAGCTTCCGGAGTAGAAATGGCTGAATGTTTTTTAAAAGATTTAAAAAAACAATTGCCTTGTGCAGTATATTTAAATGGAGAATATGGAACTAAAGATATTTACGCTGGTGTTCCCGTGATAATAGGTTCAGGCGGAGTAGAAAAAATTGTTGAGTTAAAATTATCTAAAGATGAAAAAGAAAATTTTGAAAAATCAGTTGAAGCAGTTAAAGAACTATTTAATGCTGCTAAGAAGATAGACCCATCTCTTTAATTTACTTTAGTTAAAACAATTTTTCTTCCCATACAAAAAAAATTTGGAAAAAGTTTGATGAGGATTTTGTCAATAAAATCTAGTAGATTAAGAAAAAATTTATTCATAGGTATACACTTTGTTTTTGATGTAACACCTCCAGAGTTTAAAAATATTAGACACTCAGTGAATTTATCGTAATCAATTTTAAATAAATTTCCTAAATTTTTTTTATACCCCTCCTTATCATCGAAAATTAAATGAGGTACAGCAATATTTCCATGCCATGCATCATTTTCATCACTTTTAGGGCTTTCTTCATCCCATACATTAACTGTAAAATCAAATCCTTCGTGTTTCATAATTGTTGTAGCTATTTGAAAAATGACTGAGCAATGTGACTCAAATATAATTAATCTTCCGTTTCTTTTTAAAATTCTATTCATTTCTTTGAAAAATTTCATAGGAAATGGAATATGGTGAATCATGTTTGAAGCAATTACATAATTAAAACTCTCTTTTTTAAAACCTGTGTCTTGAGCATCAATATTTTTAAAATCTAAATGTTTATCATGCCCTAAATCTGTAAGCTTAAAATTTTTGTTTTTAATAAAATCTTTTGCAAAACCTGCTCCAGACCCCACTTCAATTCCGATATCATTTTCATCAATAAATTCATTCATCCAAGAAAATCTCTTTTCAAGAAGAAATTTTACATTTTGGCTTTTTGCCGAATAATACAGATCTCTTGCAATTTTTGTATTTGCAATAGAATTCATCTTATTTTCGTCACTAGAAAATTGTATTTTTTTTGAAATTTTAAGCATTATGAATGATATATAAATTATAAATAATTAATGTTAAGTTTATATTATTAAGTTTCATCTCAAAACATGTTTTTAAAAAAAGAAAAATTATATAAAGAAGCCGCAGTATTGTTAGGAATTTTAACTTACGCTTATTTCGTAAATTGGCAAAGTGGAAATATCGGGGTCATGCCTATAGACTCATTTGGTTTTCTTGATACAGGATACAGTATTCTTAAGGGTCACTTACCTATTAGAGATTTTTGGATTTTTACCGGACTTATGGTCGATTATATGGAAGCAGCATTTATTTACATTTTTGGAAATAATTGGAATAGTCATTTAGCTCATAGCTCGTTTATGAATATTGTCGGCACTATGGGACTATATTTTTTCTTAAAAGAATATGATTTAAAAATTTCTTATATTGTTTTTTATTGCTTGAGTTTTGCAACTCTTTGTTATCCATTAAGTGGAACTCCATTTGCTTATATACATGCATATATTTTTTCCTTAATCGCAATTTTTACTCTTCTAATTGCTATAAAAAAAAATAATAAAATTTTATGGTTTTTAATACCCTATCCATGTCTCTTTGGTTTTCTATCAATGCAGACGCCTACAGCATATATATTAATAATTTTGCTTATTTTAGTGATCTTTCATTTTTATAAAGAAAAAAATATACAAAATTTAAAATTTTTTATATTTGGATGCATTTCAAGTATTTTGTTATTTTTACTTTTTTTATTTCTTACTCAAACACCAATTGAAAATTTCATTTATCAGTATCTTTTATTTCCTATTACTATTGGAGAAGGAAGAATAACTAGTAAAGATATTGCCTACATTAGTTTAATTGATCAAATTAATTTTAAAAGATTAATTGGAGAGTTTAAATTTATACATATTTTTTTTATACCTTTAATTTTTTTTGCTTTAAAAAATATAAAAAGAAATGATAAAAATTTAAATACTTTAAATTTTGCGATTATTATTTCTGTATTCGCATTTTTATTTAATCAATTAATTACGGCTAACCAAATTTATATATTTAGTTTAATTCCAATTTTAGCAGCCATTGTTCATATAAATTTTATGATTTTAAAGATAGATATGAGATTTTTTTATCTAATTATTTTTGTTGTTTTATTTGCTACAACAAAGTTTCACTTAAGATTTAATGTTGAACGAAAGTTTCATGATTTAGAGAATATTGATAAAAACAAGGCGATAGAAGCAAATATTATTCATAAAAATTTTAAAAATTTAAAATGGATTAGTAAGCTTGACGAACCAGAGGCTGAAATAGAAGTAATCAAACAAGCTATGGAGATAATTAGTAACGATGATAGAAAAAAAACTTTAGTAACTCATTACCAATTTATGTCGACTATTTTAGATAAACCTTTACACATACTTAATAGATGGTACCTTTGGGATAACAATACTCACCCAACAGAAAACCATAAGTATTTTGAAAATTACAAATCATTGATTAACGAAAATATAAAAAAAAATAAAATAGAAGTGATTTATCTTTTAGGACAAGAAAATGAGATAAAATTTGAAAATATTGAAGATTACTTTACTGGTATATGTTTTGAAAATAAAATAATAATATCTAATAGATTTTCTTTGCATGAATTAGTTAATTGTAATAAATAAAAAATAATTATGAACATTCACGAGCATCAAGCTAAAGATATCTTGAGAGAATTTGGAGCCCCAGTTTCAAATGGTATTGTAATTCATAAAATCGATGAAATAAGTAAAAAAATAAACAAACTGAATAGTAAAGAATTTGTTTTAAAAGCTCAAATCCATGCAGGTGGAAGAGGTAAAGCAGGGGGAGTTAAATTAATTAAAGATATTGCTAAGTTAGAACAAGAAGCAAAACAAATGATGGGAAAAATTTTGATAACCCATCAAACTGGACCACAAGGCAAGCAAGTAAAAAGATTATATATCGAGGAAGCTTCAGATATTGAAAAAGAATTATATCTATCTTGTCTTATTGATAGAGAGTCTTCAAAAATAGCTTTTATTTCTAGTACTGAAGGCGGTATGGATATTGAAAAAGTTGCCGCTGAAACACCAACTAAGATAATTACGAACAAAATTGATTTAAAAGAGGATGGTCCAAGTATTCAAGAAATAGATAAAATAATTTCAGTTTTTCAACTTAATGATGAGCAAAAAAAAACTGCTTCTGACGTTATAAAATCACTTTATCAGATAATAATTAAAAAGGATGCAAGCTTAATCGAAATCAATCCTTTAATTATAACAAAATCTAATGAGTTAATATGTTTAGATGCAAAAATGAACTTTGATGATAATGCAATTTTTCGAAGACCTGAAATACTCAAGCTCAGAGATTTAAATGAGGAAGAACCAGCAGAAATTGAAGCTAGTAAACATGATCTTGCCTATATTAAATTGGATGGTTCAATAGGTTGCATGGTTAATGGAGCTGGCTTAGCTATGGCAACCATGGACATAATAAAACTTTATGGAAAAGAGCCTGCAAATTTCTTAGACGTAGGCGGCGGTGCTTCAAAAGAAAAAGTCGCAGCAGCTTTTAAATTAATTCTTTCAGACAAAAACGTTAAAGGTATTTTAATTAATATTTTTGGAGGAATAATGAGATGTGATGTACTTGCTCAAGGAGTCGTAGATGCAGCTAAAGAAATAAATTTGTCAGTTCCTTTAGTTGTAAGACTAGCAGGAACAAATTTTAAAGAGGGTAAAGAAATTTTAGATAAGTCTAAACTAAAAATATTATCGGCATCTGATTTAAACGATGCAGCAAAAAAAATTGTTGAGGCAATTAAATAATGTCAGTTTTAGTAGACAAAAATACTAAAGTTATTTGTCAGGGTTTTACTGGAACTCATGGAACATTCCATTCTGAACAAGCTCTAAAATACGGAACAAAATTAGTTGGAGGAGTAACTCCAAAAAAAGGAGGTCAGAGTCATTTAGGTCTTCCAGTTTTTAATACCGTTCATGAGGCCAAAGAGAAAACTTCCGCTGACGCAACAATGATTTATGTCCCTCCAAAATTTGCTGGAGGGGCAATAATTGAAGCTATAGAAGCAGAAATTAAATTAATTGTTTGCATTACAGAAGGTATACCGGTTTTAGATATGTTAAATGTAAAACAGGCTTTGTCTAAAAGTAATTCTCGACTGATAGGACCTAACTGCCCGGGTATAATTACTCCTAACGAATGCAAGATAGGGATCATGCCAGGAAATATTCACAAAAAAGGAACAGTAGGAATAGTTTCAAGATCAGGCACACTGACTTATGAAGCTGTAGCTCAAACCTCTTCAAATGGTATGGGCCAATCAACTTGTATAGGAATTGGTGGAGATCCAATTAATGGAACAAATTTTATTGACTGCTTAGAGCTTTTTTTGAAGGACGATGAAACAAATTCGATAGTTATGATAGGAGAAATTGGTGGATCAGCAGAAGAAGATGCGGCAGAGTTTTTAAAAAGAGAGAAAGTAAAAAAACCTATGGTTGGTTTCATCGCAGGACTAACAGCACCACCAGGTAGGAGAATGGGACATGCAGGGGCTATCATTTCCGGCGGTAAAGGAGGAGCTGAAGACAAAATAGAAACTATGAAGTCTGCTGGAATTACTATCTCAAAATCACCTGCAGATATCGGTAAAACACTATACCAAAAACTTAATGGTTGATTTTTATAAACTTGTGTTAAAATAAATTTTTAATGTCATCTTCAAATAATAATAATATATTTAAAAAAACATCTTTTCTGGCAGGAAATAATTTTGAATTCATAAATGAATTCTATGCAGATTATATCCAAGATCCTACTTCTTTACCTGAAAGTTGGAGAAAATTTTTTGATGGATTAAGTGATGATGAAAAAATAATTTATGATAACTTGAAAGGGCCTAGTTGGTCACCTGAAAAAAAAATAAAAAAAAGAAAAATATCATTTATCGAAAAAAAAGAAACTGAAGATAACATTCCAGAATCAAATTTAAAATCAATAAAGCAAGCCTCAAAAGACTCTGTCCGAGCCATAATGTTAATCAGGGCTTATCGTATTCGAGGTCACTTAATTGCAAATTTGGATCCATTATCAATTCAAAAGAAAGAGGAACATCCAGAACTAAAACCAGAAAGCTATGGTTTTACAAAAAATGATTATGATAGACAAATTTTCTTAGATGGTGTTCTTGGTATTCAGTATGGAAATTTAAATCAAATTTTATCTATTTTAAAAAAAACTTATTGCTCAAATATTGGTTACGAATTTATGCATATGGGTGATCCAGATGAAAAATCTTGGATAAGAGATAGAATTGAAGGTCCAGAGAAAGATATAACTTTTACAGAAAACGGTAAGAAGGCAATTTTAAATAAAATGGTCCAAGCAGAAGGATTTGAAAAATATCTTCATGTAAAATTTGTTGGTACAAAAAGATTTGGGTTGGATGGTGGAGAGTCATTAATACCTGCATTAGAACAAATTATTAAAAGAGGTGGAAATTTAGGTGCGAAAGAAATTAAGATCGGAATGCCTCATCGCGGAAGACTAAATGTTCTTGCTAATGTAATGGGTAAACCATTCAAAGCTATATTCAGTGAATTTTTTGGAAAATCAGTAAATGCTAGCAAAGATTTTGAAGGGGACGTAAAATATCATTTAGGTGCTTCCTCTAATAGAGAGTTTGATGGGAATTCAGTTCATATAAGTCTTACAGATAATCCATCTCACTTGGAGGCAGTAAACCCAGTTGTTTTGGGTCAAGTACGTGCAAAACAATTTTTTCACAAAGATAAAAGTAGGAAAAAAGTTATTCCAGTTTTGATGCACGGTGATGCAGCATTTGCTGGGCAAGGAATAGTAGCAGAATGTTTTGCAATGTCTGGTCTTCCAGGACATAATATTGGAGGAACTATTCATATTATAGTAAATAATCAGATTGGATTTACGACAGCACCGAGGTTTGCAAGATCTTCTCCATATCCATCAGATGTAGCTAAAATTGCACAGGCACCTATATTTCATGTTAATGGAGATGATCCAGAGGCTGTAGTTCATTGTGCAAAAATCGCAACAGAGTATAGACAGAAATTTAATAGAGATGTCGTCATTGACATGGTTTGCTACAGACGATTTGGACATAACGAGGGAGATGAACCTTCATTTACACAACCAATTATGTATAGAAAAATTAAAACACATCCAACAACGTTAACTATTTACGGAAAAAAATTAAGCAAGGAAGGATTATCTTCTGACCATGATCTACAAAATGAGAAGATTAATTTTAAAAAATTTTTAGAAAAAGAGTTTGAGTCGTCAAAAAATTATAAATCTGAATTAAAATGGTTTGATGGAGCTTGGTCTAGATTTAAACCCGGTCTTGGTAAAGATAAAAGGGGAGCAAGTGGAGTTGATAAAAAAAAATTAATTGAGATTGGTAAAAAAATCTCAACTATCCCTTCAGATTTTAATGCTCATAAAACTTTGAAAAAAATATTCGATCAAAGAATGAAAACAATAATAGAAGGGAAAACAATAGATTGGTCTACTGCTGAAAGTTTAGCATTTGGAACTCTTTTAACAGAAGGTTTTTCGGTCAGGTTGTCCGGACAAGACTCTGGAAGAGGAACTTTTAGTCAGAGACACGCAGTTTTAAGAAATCAAAATAATCATCAAAGATATATTCCTCTTAATAATATTTCTAATAGTCAAAAAAATTTTGAAATAATCGACTCCTTACTCTCGGAATTGGCAGTCTTAGGTTTTGAATTTGGATATTCTCTTTCAGAGCCAGAAACACTTGTTTTATGGGAAGCTCAATTTGGAGATTTTGCTAATGGAGCTCAAATAATTATTGATCAATTTATTTCATCAGGTGAGTCAAAATGGGGAAGAGCAAGTGGATTAGTAATGTTATTACCACATGGTTATGAGGGACAGGGTCCCGAACACTCATCTGCTAGGCTTGAGAGATTTTTACAATTATGCGCTGGTGAAAATATTCAAGTCGTAAATTGCACAACACCTTCTAATTATTTTCATGTTTTAAGAAGACAAATGCATAGGGAGTTTAGAAAACCTTTAATAGTAATGACTCCCAAATCTTTGTTGAGACATAAAAAATGTATTTCAAATATATCTGAGTTTTCAAAAAACAGTACTTTTCACAGAGTATTAGAGGATGATGCTTACTCAAAGATAAACAATTTATTAGAGCTAAAAAAAAGAGATGATCAAATAAAAAAAGTAGTAATGTGTTCTGGTAAAATTTATTATGATTTAATAGAAGCTAGAGAAAAAAATAAAAATGATAAAATTACTTTTGTTAGACTTGAGCAACTTTATCCATTTCCAGCAAAAACATTAGCAAATATTCTTAAAAGATATACCAAAGCAACTTTTGTTTGGTGTCAAGAGGAGCCAAAGAATATGGGTGCCTGGAATACAGTAAGAAATTATATAGATCGTACTTTGGAAATGATAAATTTTGGTGATAAATCTGTAAAATATGTAGGTAGAAATGCCGCTTCTTCCACTGCGACTGGAAATTTAAACAAACATCTTGCACAACAAAAAGAAATATTGGAAAAGATACTTAAAGATTAAATGGCAGAAAAAATAACAGTACCTACACTCGGCGAATCAGTAACTGAAGCTACAGTTTCGAAATGGCTTAAATCGCAAGGAGAAAAGGTAACAATCGATGAACCTATTGTAGAACTTGAAACAGATAAAGTTAACGTTGAGGTTCCCTCACCAAGTGATGGAGTACTGGGAAGTATTAATGTGAAGGAAGGCGAAACGGTAAATGTAGGTTCCTTACTCGGAACGGTTGACGGGTCTACCTCTGGTAAACAAAGTAAAATAAATGAGGTAAATGAATATAGTCCTCCAAAAAAAGAAGAAAAAAGAACTCAACCAAAAATTTTTAATGAAAATAAAGACATAAAGTCTAAAAATATTAAATCAAAAAAAATAGAAGAACCTGTTTTAAAACTTGAGGAAGAGGAACCTTTGATTTTGGAACAAGTTCACGAGGAAAAAATAATTCAAAAAAAAGAAAAGCAAGCTTCTCCCGCAGCAAGAAAAATAGCTAGTGAGTCAAAGATAGATTTACGTGATATCCAAGGATCAGGAAAAAACGGAGTTATTCTGAAAGAAGATATAATGAGCCTTATGGGTTCTAAACCATCTCCCTCTGAAAGAAAAATTAAATATGGCCCTGAGGAAAGAGTCAAGATGACTAGATTAAGATTAACAATAGCTAAGAGATTAAAAGAAGCGCAGGAGAATGCTGCAATGCTTACTACTTTTAATGAAGTAGACATGAGCGAGGTAATATCAATGAGAAACCAATACAAAGATGAGTTTCAAAATAATTATGGTGTTAAACTGGGTTTCATGTCGTTTTTTGTAAAAGCTTGTGTAATAGGATTAAAAAATTATCCAGCCATTAATGCAGAAATTCAAGGTGAAGAAATTGTATACAAGAATTATTATAATATAAGTATTGCGGTTGGTACAGATAGAGGTTTAGTAGTTCCAGTTTTGCGAGCAACGGATGAGTTATCATTCGCTGATATTGAAAAAAATATAGGTCAATTAGGTCAAAAAGCTAGAGATGGAAAAATTACCATTGAGGACTTACAAGGTGGAACATTTACAATTACAAATGGTGGAATCTATGGATCTATGCTTTCCACACCAATTTTAAACCCACCACAATCGGCTGTTTTAGGAATGCATAACATTATAGAGAGACCAGTTGTCGTAAGTGGAAATATAGAAGTTAGACCAGTTATGTATCTTGCTTTGTCATATGATCATAGAATAATTGATGGAAAAGAAGCGGTATCTTTTCTTAAAATAGTAAAGGAGTCTTTAGAACAACCTAAAAGGCTTTTTCTAAACATTTAAAATGGAAAATAATTTTGATTTAGTTGTGATTGGAGGAGGTCCTGGAGGTTATGTTTGTGCTATTAGAGCAGCTCAATTAGGATTGAAAACAGCCTGCGTCGAGTCAAGAGGAGCACTCGGAGGAACTTGTCTCAATGTTGGATGTATACCATCAAAGAGTTTGTTAAATTTATCTGAAAATTTCCATAAGGCTAAAAAAGATTTCAATCAGCAGGGCATTGAATTAGAAGGTATAAAATTAAATGTTAAAAAAATGATGTCTAACAAAAATAAGTCTATTCAAGTATTAACAAAAGGTGTCGAATTTTTATTTAAAAAAAATAAAGTTACATATTATAAAGGCAAAGGGTCTCTTTTTTCAAAAAATGACGTCGTTGTTTACGAAACAAATAATAAAAGAACCAATATAAAAAGCAAAAATATTGTAATAGCTACAGGTTCTGGAGTAGCTTCTCTTCCAGGCATAAATATTGATGAAAAAAATATTGTTTCATCAACTGGCGCTCTTTCCTTTGAAAAAGTTCCTAAAAAATTAGCTGTTATTGGTGGAGGCTATATCGGACTTGAGATGGGGTCAGTTTGGTCTAGACTTGGATCTGAAGTGACAGTTATAGAATATCTAGATTATATTACCCCAGGCATGGATAGAGAAATTTCAAATGAATTTCAAAAAATTTTATCAAAACAAGGAATTAAATTTAAAATGGGATCAAAGGTTGAGAATGTTCAAGACCAAGGAAATTCTGTTTCTATTTCATATACTAATGTAAAGAGTTCAAAAAAAGAAACTCTAGACGTTGATAAAGTTTTAGTATCTGTTGGGAGAAAACCATATACAGAGGGTCTTAATCTTTCGAAGATTGGCATCAAGAAAGATAATAAGGGTAGAATAGAAGTAAATCATAAATTACAAACTTCAGTAAATAATATTTATGCAATAGGGGATGTTATCAAAGGCCCTATGCTTGCACATAAAGCTGAAGAAGAAGGCATCGCTGTTGCTGAAATATTAGCAGGACAAGCGGGGCATGTAAATTATGATGTGATCCCTGGCGTTATATATACAGCACCTGAGGTGGCAACTGTTGGTAAAACAGAGGAACAATTAAAAGAGGAAAACATATCCTATAAAATAGGAAAATTTCCTTTTCTCGCAAATTCAAGAGCGAAAGTTAATAATGAAACTGAAGGATTTGTTAAAATACTTGCTGATAGTAAAACAGATAAGGTTTTAGGCGTACATATCATTGGACCGCATTGCGGTGATATGATTGCCGAGATGGCGTTAGCTATGGAATTTGGTGCTAGCGCTGAAGATATTGCTAGAACTTGCCATGCTCACCCTACGCACACAGAAGCAATAAAAGAGGCAGCTTTAGCTGTTGATAAAAGACCAATTCATTTTTAAAAAAAAAAAATTCAACTACTATTAAAATATGAAAGCGCAAGTATTGCTGCCTAAAGTATTTAATTTTTCATTTACGTACAAAACAAAAAAAGAAAAATTAACCCCAGGCGATATCGTTGAAGTTCCTTTTGGGAAAGAAAAGGCGATTGGTGTAGTGTGGCCAAGCGAAAGATTTGTGCCAAAAGATATAAAAATTAAAAATATTCATAAAAAAATTGGGAAAATTTCTTTAAATAAAAATTTCATTAATTTTATGAAATGGTTTGCGATGTACAACGTAACACCCTTAGGGCTCGTTCTTAAAATGGTTATTGGAGGTAATAAAAATTTATTTATTAAAAATGATAAAAATTTTGACCTAAGAGAAATCAAAGCAAAAAAATTCAAATTAAATCAAGAGCAAAATAATGCTTTAAAATTTTTAAATTCAAAAAATAATAGATTTGATGTTTCTGTCCTTCAAGGAACAACTGGTTCAGGTAAAACACTTGTATATTTTGAGAGAATAAAAAAAATTATTGCTGAAAATAAACAAGCTTTAGTTTTACTTCCTGAAATTTTTTTAACTAATGAATTTAAGACTAGGTTCTATGATTTCTTTGGTTTCGAACCTGCAATTTGGCATTCAAAAATAACGCCAAAAAATAAAAGAATCATTTGGAATGGCATAATAAATAATAATATTAAATTAGTCGTTGGAGCAAGATCCTCTTTACTTTTACCTTTTAAAAAACTTGGACTTATAATTGTTGATGAAGAACATGACACTTCTTACAAGCAAGACGAAGGTGTGATATATCATGCAAGAGATATGGCAATAGTGAGAGCTTCTTTTGAAAAAATACCAATCCATTTAGTCAGCGCCATTCCATCACTAGAAACTTTTAATAATATTCAAAATAAAAAATTTAGACATTTTAAAATTAATAAGAGATATGCCGACTATCCTTTACCAAAAACAAAAATTGTCAATTTAAATTTAAAAAAAATAAAAAATAGCTTTGTTTCTGATGAAAGTATTGAAATTGTTAAAAAATTTCTTGAAAAAGGGGAACAAGTTTTATTTTTTTTAAATAGAAGAGGTTATGCTCCATATTTAATTTGTAAAAATTGCGGATATAAACAGATCTGTAATAATTGCTCGATGTATTTAACATTTCACAAAAGTAAAAACAAAGCTGTCTGTCATCATTGTTCTTCTGAAAAAAAAATATTCAATAAATGTAAAGATGAAAAAAATTGTGATTTTATAATGTACGGGCCAGGTGTTGAAAAAATTTACGAGGAAGTAAGTAAATTATTTCCAACTAGCAAAATAGAAATTTTTTCAAGTGATTATATGAAAAAAAAGGATTACACGAATTCATTATTTAACAGAATCAGAAATAATCAGGTAGACATTTTGGTTGGAACTCAGATGATTTCAAAAGGTTTTAATTTTCCTAAACTAAATTGCATAGTCGTAATTGATACAGATTTTTCAGGGAGAGGTTACGACTTACGAACTACTGAAAAAAATATTCAATTGTATAATCAATTAAGCGGAAGAGCTGGTAGATTTAGCGCTGAGTCTTTAATAGTTTACCAAACATTATCTCCTGAGAACATTACTTTAAATGAGTTAATAAAAAATAATCCTGATGAAATTTTAAAAAAAGAGCTTATTTTGAGAAAAGAAAATTCCCTACCTCCTTTTTGTAGACTTATTGCAATAATCATATCAGCTAATAATCAATCTTTAAGCATTGAAGGAGCTAGAGAAATTAAAACTCGTCTTAGTAAGATTAATGGTTTAGAAATCATGGGCCCTGTAGACTCACCTTTACTGAAGATAAAAAAAAAATTTAGATCAAGATTATTAATTAGGTTTAATGAGAAAAGCTTAAAGCAAAAAATAGTTTCTAAGCTCCTAAATTCGTTGAAAATATCAAGCAAAATTAAACTTACGGTTGATGTCGATCCCGTAAATTTTGGTTAATCGATTATTTGGAAACTTGATCAAGGTAAACTCTTGTGATACGACACCCTCATTATTTCGTAATAATTTCAATAAAAAATGAGCACAAATAAATCTTTCTCAACAGAAACTTCAGAAAGATACTCGCGCGCGCTTTTTGAAGTGGCGCAAGAAGCCAGTGAATTAGAGAAAATAGAAAATGACATCAAGAACTTTGCCTCTCTAATGATCAATAGCCTAGAGATAAAAAATTTCATACATAATCCAACTCAAAGTAAAGATAATCAAAACAACGTATTAAACCTATTAGCTGAAAAGCTAAACTTTTCAAAAAATTTAAAAAACTTTATGTTTTTATTAATTGAAAAAAGAAGAATATTTTTTGTTGAAAAAATTATTGATAGTTTTTTAAAATTATGTGCACAAAAAAGAGGAGAAGTTAAAGCTTCTTTAATATCCTCTAAAGAATTATCAGAAACTGAACTTGAGAATATAAGTAAAGAACTATCTTCTTCAACGAGCTCAACTATAAAATTTAATTACAAGGTTGATAAAGAACTTATTGGAGGATTAAAACTTCAACTTGGAAGCTTTATGATTGATACCTCGATTAAAAATAAATTAAATAAATACAAACAAGAATTATTAGAAAGTTAATATGTCTATAAACCCTTCAGAAATTACTAAATTACTTAAAGATCAAATTAAAAATTTTGGTGAAAAAGCTGAAGTTTCAGAAATTGGAAAAGTTTTATCAGTTGGTGATGGAATTGCACGAGTTTACGGTTTGGATAATGTTCAGGCTGGAGAAATGGTTGAGTTTGAAGATGGTTCAAAAGGTATGGCATTAAACTTAGAAAATGACAATGTTGGAGTAGTAATTTTTGGAGATGATAGAAAAATTAAAGAGGGCGATACAATTAAAAGAACCAATGCAATTGTGGATGTTCCAGTTGGAAAGGAATTATTAGGAAGAGTTGTTGATGGTTTAGGGAATCCAATAGATGGAAAAGGAGCTATCTCTTCTAAAGAAAGAAAAAGAGTTGAAGTAAAAGCTCCAGGTATAATTCCAAGACAATCTGTTAGTGAACCAATGCAGACAGGTTTAAAATCTATCGACTCTCTTATACCTGTAGGAAGAGGCCAAAGGGAATTAATTATTGGTGACAGACAAACAGGTAAAACTGCAGTTGCAATTGATGCAATTATAAACCAAAAAAAAATAAACGAGTCATCTGATGAGAAGAAAAAACTTTATTGTGTTTATGTGGCAATTGGACAAAAACGTTCAACTGTAGCTCAAATAACGAAAACTTTAGAAGAAGCAGGCGCACTTAAATACACAACTATAGTCGCTGCAACAGCATCAGACTCTGCACCACTTCAGTTTTTAGCTCCTTATACTGGCTGCACAATAGGTGAATATTTTAGAGACAATGGAATGCATGCTTTAATAGTTTATGATGATTTATCAAAACAAGCAGTAGCATACAGACAAATGTCACTTTTACTTAGACGACCTCCAGGAAGAGAAGCTTACCCTGGTGATGTTTTCTATCTTCACAGTAGACTATTAGAAAGATCTGCAAAATTAAGTGACGCTAATGGAGGTGGATCATTAACTGCATTGCCAATTATTGAGACACAAGCAGGTGACGTTTCTGCTTATATTCCTACAAATGTAATTTCTATTACTGATGGACAAATATTTTTAGAAACTGAATTATTTAACCAAGGAATTAGACCCGCTGTTAACGTTGGTTTGTCAGTATCGCGAGTAGGATCTGCAGCGCAAACTAAAGCAATGAAAAAAGTAGCTGGATCAATTAAATTAGAACTTGCCCAATATAGAGAGATGGCAGCTTTCGCTCAATTTGGATCAGACTTAGATGCTTCTACTCAACAATTATTAAATCGAGGAGCAAAATTAACAGAATTATTAAAACAAGACCAATACTCTCCAATGACTGTTGCAGAACAAGTAATCTCAGTTTTTGCTGGAGTAAAAGGATACTTGGATGACGTTGATTTAGGAAAAATTAAAAGATTTGAGAAAGATGTAATCGAAAAAATTAAAAATGATAAACTAGAAATTATTGAAGCTATTCAATCATCAGGAAAATTAGATGAAGATACAGAAAATCAATTAAAACAAGTTATAGAGGAATATAAGAAAAATAATGCCTAGTTTAGACGATCTAAAAAAAAGAATTAAAAGTGTAAAATCTACGCAAAAAATTACTAAGGCAATGAAGATGGTTGCTGCAGCAAAACTAAGGAAAGCCCAAGAAAGCGCAGAGAAAGGTAGACCTTACAGTCAAAAAATGCAAAACATAATATTGAATTTGACTAAATCCATAAATGATCCTCAAAATGCGCCAAAACTACTTGTTGGAACAGGAGAAGATAAAAAGTATTTGTGTGTAGTTTTAACTGCAGACAGAGGTCTTTGCGGAGGATTTAATTCAAATATTTGTAAATTAGCTAAGACTAATTTTAAAAAGATTCTAAGTGAAGGAAAAGAACTTAATATTATTACCGTTGGATCTAAAGGACTTGATCAAATTAAAAGAGAATATGGAAACTATGTTATTAAAAAATTCAGTTTTAAAGATAAAAAAAATATAAGCTTTAACGAAGCGGATGAGGTAGGAAAAGAAATAATATCTTTATTCAATCAAAATAAATTTGATAAATGTATTATATTTTACAATAATTTTAAAAATGTAATTACACAGATACCGCAAGCTCAACAGATAATTCCAGCAGAGATAAAAAATTTAAAAATTAGCAATTCTGAAAATCTTTCTTATGAATTTGAGCCAGAAGAGGACGAAATTTTAGAAGATTTATTGCCAAAAAATATTTCAACTCAAGTTTTTAAGGCTTTGCTTGAAAACGCTGCAAGTGAGCAAGGATCAAGAATGACGGCAATGGATAATGCTACGAGAAATGCTGGTGATTTAGTTGATAAACTTACAATTGATTATAACAGAAGTAGACAAGCCTCTATTACAAAAGAGTTAATAGAAATTATATCTGGAGCAGAAAGTTTATAATTATGAACAAACAAGGAAAAATAACACAAATTATTGGAGCAGTTGTTGATGTAAATTTTGAGAACGATTTACCTGAAATTTATACCGCTTTAGAAGTAAATAATTCAGGTAATAAATTAATTTTAGAAGTTGCTCAACACCTAGGAGAAAACGATGTTAGAACAATTGCGATGGATGCCACAGAGGGTTTAAAACGGGGAGATGAAGTTACAAATACTGGAGCTCCAATTAGTGTACCAGTCGGACCCGAAACACTTGGAAGAATTATAAATGTAGTAGGCGAGTCAATTGATGAAAAAGGCGAAGTAAAGACAAAAGAAAAATGGCCTATACATCGATCAGCTCCAAAATTTACTGATCAAGCTACTGAAACCGAGCAGCTGGTAACAGGGATAAAAGTCATCGACCTTTTAGCTCCATACGCGAAGGGTGGAAAAATTGGATTATTCGGAGGAGCTGGAGTAGGAAAAACAGTTACGATTATGGAACTTATAAACAACATTGCAAAAGCACATGGTGGGTTTTCAGTTTTTGCAGGGGTTGGTGAAAGAACTAGGGAAGGAAACGATTTGTATCATGAAATGATTGAGTCAGGAGTAATTAAAACTGATGGTAAAGGTTCAAAAGCAGCACTTGTTTATGGTCAGATGAATGAACCGCCGGGAGCTAGAGCAAGAGTTGCTTTAACCGGATTAACAGTTGCTGAGTATTTTAGAGATAAAGAGGGACAAGACGTTTTATTCTTTGTTGATAATATATTTAGGTTTACTCAAGCTGGTTCAGAAGTATCAGCTTTGTTAGGAAGAATTCCTTCTGCGGTTGGTTATCAACCAACACTTGCTACAGATATGGGTAATCTACAGGAAAGAATTACTTCTACTGACAAAGGATCTATTACATCAGTTCAAGCGATTTATGTACCTGCAGATGATTTGACAGACCCTGCCCCAGCAACATCATTCTCACACCTGGACGCGACAACAGTTTTATCAAGGCAAATTGCAGAGATAGGAATTTATCCAGCTGTGGATCCCTTAGACTCCACTTCTAGAATTTTAGATCCAAGAGTTGTTGGAGAAGAACATTACAGAGTAGCTCGAGATGTTCAAAAAATTTTACAAGCCTATAAATCGCTTCAAGATATTATTGCTATTCTTGGAATGGATGAACTTTCAGAAGAAGACAAATTAACTGTTGCAAGAGCAAGAAAAATACAAAGATTTCTATCTCAGCCATTTTTTGTTGCTGAGGTATTTACAGGATCTCCAGGAAAATTAGTTGACCTTGATGATACAATAAAAGGCTTTGATGCTATATGTAAAGGAGAATACGATCATTTGCCTGAAGCAGCGTTTTATATGGTCGGTGGTATAGAAGAAGTTATTGAAAAAGCCGAAAAATTATCTAAAGACAGCAAATAATGTCAGATAAATTTACAGTTGAAATAATAAGTCCGAATCAAACAATTTTAAAACAAGAGGCAGACGAGGTAACAATTCCATCCTACGAGGGGCAAATGGGTATTTTAAAAAATCATATTCCTTTAATAACATTTTTAAGACCTGGGATTGTTATGATTAAGACTGACGTTGAAAAAAAATTTTATGTTGAAGAGGGTACAGTTGAGTTTTCAGATAATAATCTTTTGATCTTAACCTCAACGGCAAGGGATTTAGTTAATTTTGATAAAACTCTAGTAAATGATTTGCTCAAAAAAGCAGAAGCAGAATCAAATAATACAGACTACACCGACAAAGACAGATACATTTTATCTTATAAAATAGAAACTTTAAAAGAAATTAGCCAATAACAAGATTAATTTCTGTCAGAAGATTAAGATATAAATCTTTTTTAAAATTTACTATTACTTCAGGCAACAATTTAGGCTCAATCCATTTCCAATCAATAAATTCAGCATTTTTTGTGTTCAAATTTATCTCACTTTCCTGTCCTAAAAATCTTGTAATAAACCATTTTTGTTTTTGGCCTCTGTATTTACCTTTCCAGATTATACCAACTAAATTTTCTGGTAGTTCATATTGATAAATTTTTTCTATTTCTTTTATAATTTTGATATTCTTTATACTAGTTTCCTCGATCAATTCTCTCTTCATTGCAGTTATAAAGTCTTCCCCTTTATCTACCCCGCCTTGAGGCATTTGCCAATTATCATTTGGATTATCCTTCCTTCTTCCAACAAACACTTGATTTTTATTATTTAAAACAATTATTCCCACCCCAGTGCGCATAGGGAGTTTATTTTTGTCCATAATTTATGAGTTAAATAGTTTAATCGCGTAATTAAGTTGATT
>CACIWE010000012.1 GCA_902590285.1 uncultured Pelagibacteraceae bacterium
AAGAGATATAGTAGACAGAAATGGAATTATAATTTCAAGAAATATTAATACATTTCATGCCGCTATAGACCCAAAGTTAGTTAAAAACAAAAGAAATTTCCTTATTAAATTAAGATTAAATTTCCCTGATCTGCCTATAAAAGAGATAGAAAAAAAACTTGAAAATAAAAAATATTTTAGAGTAAAAAAAAGACTTAATCAGGCCGAAAAAGATAAATTTTGGTCCTTGGGCGAAAAAGCAATTAAGTTTGAACCATTTCATGCAAGAATGTATACGCATGGAAGTCTTTTCAGTCATATTATTGGCCAAGTGGACTATGACAATTACGGAATATCTGGAATTGAAAAATATTTTGATAAAGAATTAAAAGATAAAGATCAATTAAATCATCCTTTTGAATTATCTTTAGACAGTAATATTCAATATATAATTAACAAAGAGCTTAATGAAGCGTTAGATATTTTTAACGCTACTGGCGCGGCTGCTTTATTAATGGATGTAAATAATGGCAATATTTTATCTTTAGTTTCATTACCTAATTTTAATATTAATCAAAGGACAGCAATAAAAGATAAAAAATTTATTAATAAAATTACAAAAGGCGTTTATGAACTTGGCTCGATTTTTAAAACGTTTACTGTAGCACTAGCTCTTGAAAATAGAATAGTTGACTCTGAAACAATTATTAAGGATATACCAAAAAAAATCAAATGCTCTGTACACGAAATTTCAGATATGAAAGAGCACCCAAAAGATTTATCAGTAGAGGAAATATTAATTAGATCATCAAATGTAGGTTCAGTGGTTCTAGCAAAGAAAATAGGTGAAGAAAATTTTAAAAAATTTATATCTAAAACAAAACTGACACTCAGTCCTGAAATTGAGCTGGAGGAAGTTGGTATTCCACATGATTTGAAGTGGAATAGTTGCAAATTAGAAACGATTTCTTATGGTCATGGTATTACCACAACACCTTTACAAGCAACTGCTTTGTATGCTGCCATGAGTAACGGCGGTAAACTAGTTTCACCAACGCTAATAAAGGAAAAAAAAATTAAGAAATTTGAAAAAATAATTTCTAACGATACAAGTTATAAACTGAACAGTATTTTAAGAAAAGTTGTTAGTAGTGAAGATGGTACAGCAAGTTTAGCAGATAAAGATGGATATTTTGTAGGTGGAAAAACTGGTACCGCGGAAAGCTACGGAAATAATAAAAACAGAATTAATAGTTTTATTTCTGTCTTTCCAACAAATAAGCCAAAATACACTTTATTTTTAATGCTAGAAAATCCAAAAATTAATAGAAAGTTAATATATAATTATAGAGGCATTCAGACCAATGCACCTTATAACACATCTGGTTGGAACTCCGTTTATGTTGCAGGCAAAATAATAGAAAAAATTGGGCCTATTTTAGCCATAAATAACAAAGAATTTATAGATCTGCATGTTTCTAAAAAATTTAATTAAAGATATCCCAGAAAGTAAAAAAAACATCATAGTTTCTGGACTCTCATCTAATAGTAAAAATGTTAAAAAGAATAACATATTTTTTGCTATTAAAGGAAATAGAATAAATGGCGAAAAATTTGTTAATGAGGCCATCAATCATGGAGCTTCAGTTATTATTTGTTCTAACAATTTAAAAATAAAAAATAATGGCATTCTTGTTATAAAAAAAAAAAATGTTAGATTTTTTTTAAGCGAGATTGCTTCAAAATATTATAAATTAAAGCCAAAAAATATAATTGCTGTTACGGGTACTAACGGAAAAACATCAGTTGCTGACTTATTTTACCAAATACTGAGACTCAATAAAATTCCTGTTGCCTCTATTGGCACCCTTGGAATAAAATATAACGGAAAATTAATAAAAACTAGTCTTACCTCTCCAGATACTATTTCAATTCACAAAAATTTGCAATTTTTAAAAAAGAAGAGAATTGAAAACGTAATTATAGAAACTTCAAGTCATGGATTAGATCAAAAAAGATTACATCATATAAATTTTAAGGGCGGTATATTCACAAATTTAAGTCAAGATCATTTGGATTATCACAAATCTATGAATTCATATTTAAATTCAAAATTAGTTTTGTTTAAAGAAATATTGACTAAAAAAACTTCAATTATCTCTGATAAAGAAATTCAACAATTTTCTATTTTAAAAAAAATAGCAAAGAAGAGGAATTTAAGGATATTTGATATTAACGAAGAATTGAAAAGAATTACAAATACTTCTAATGAACAAGTGGGTGACTTTCAAATTAAAAATTTAGCTATGGCTATACAAGGAGCTAAATTATGTGGAGTGGGAGAAAAGCAGATTTATGAAGCAATAGAAAAAATAAAAGATGTTGACGGTAGGCTTGAACTAGTAAGAAAGTTTCAAAATAATATTAAAGTTTTTGTAGATTATGCTCATACACCGGACGCTTTGTTAAAAACGCTTGATTTTTTAAAAACAAAATATGGAAATAACATTTCTTTAGTATTTGGATGCGGTGGTGAAAGAGACAAAAAAAAAAGACCTTTAATGGCCCGAATAGCGAATAAGAAATGTAAGAAAGTTTATATTACCGATGACAATCCAAGAAATGAAAATCCTAAACAAATTAGAAACGTACTGAAGAAATTTATCTCTAAGAATAAAGGTTTTGATTTTGGAAGCAGGTCATTAGCAATAAGAAACGCTATTCGAAATGCAGACCCGCAAGAGATAATATTGATTGCTGGCAAAGGCCATGAGGAAACACAAATTTATAAAAATAAAATACTTAATATTTCTGATAAAAGAATTGTAAAAAATTTAAAATTAGAAATTAAAAAAATTAATAAAAAAAAACAAAATTTTTATCAAAATAAACAAATACTAAGTCATATTTTAGGAAAAAATAAACAAATAAATTTTAATGGCATATCAATTGATACAAGATCAATAAAAAAAGATAATTTGTTTTTGGCAATTAGAGGAAAAAAAAAAGATGGCCATAAATTCATTTTTGAAGCATTGAAAAAAAAAGCTGGTTGCGCTGTTACAACTACACCAATTAAAAAGAAGAATAAAAAAGTTATAATAGTAAAAAATTCAATTTCATTTTTAAATTATTTTGCTAAATTAAAAAGAAAACTTTCTAATGCTAAAATTATCGCAATAACAGGTAGCGCTGGAAAGACTTCACTTAAGAATTTAATTAAAGATTTATTACAAAATTTTGGGAAAACTCACTTCTCGCCAAAATCATTTAACAACTATCTAGGGGTTCCGATTAGTTTATCTAATTTGAGTATAGATGATAAATTTGGAATTTTTGAGGTTGGAATGAGTAAAGGCGGTGAAATCAGAAATCTAACAAAGTTAATAAAACCTCATATTGGCATTATAACCAATATTGGTGAAGCACATTTAGAAAATTTTAAGAATATTAATGGAATAGCAAAAGCAAAATCAGAAATTATAGAAAATATTGAAGCTGGAGGAACAGTAATTTTAAACAGAGACGATAAATATTATAATTATTTATCAAAAAAATCCAAAGCATATAATTTAAAGGAAATCACTTATGGCTTTAATAAAAATTCCGATGTAAGAATAAAAAAAATAATTAAGAAAAATGATAATTATTCTAAAATTTTTATAATTATTAATAATAAAACAATAAATTTAGAAATTCAGGATTTGAATATTTACAATGTTTTATCATCATTGGCTGCATTAAAAGAATTAGGTATTAATATTTCTAGTTTTAAAAAAAAGTTTAAAAACATAGAGTCATCGGATGGAAGGGGAAAAAAATATCTTATTTCTAGATATAATAAAAAATTTAAATTAATCGATGAAAGCTATAATGCTAATCCTCTCTCGGTTAAAAATGCCATTAAAAAGTTAGGTTTAATTAAGAAGAAAAAATTTAAGAAATACTTGATTTTAGGTGATATGCTTGAATTAGGCCAAGGGTCTAAAAAATATCATGAACAATTATCTAAAGTTATTAACAATTCCGATATAGACAAAGTATTCATTAAAGGAAAAGAAACAATTTTCACATATAAACATCTTAGTAAAAGTAAAAGAGGAAATATTTTACAAAATAATGAAGATATAGACATTAGTTTAAGCAAGATGATCTCAAATAATGATTACTTAATGATCAAAGGTTCAAACGCAACTGGACTTAATGATTTTAGTAAAAAAATGATACGAGGGATATAATGCTATTTAGTTTACTTACATCATTAATCGATCAATTTTCATTTTTAAATGTTTTTAAGTATTTGACATTTAGAACAGGTTTATCCGTAGTAACTTCTTTAGTAGTTGTATTCATTATTGGAGGACCGCTAATAAAACTATTTTCTGAAAAAATGATTACTGGCCCAATAAGACAAGATGGTCCAATAGATCATATAATTAAAAAGTCGGGCACTCCTACTATGGGCGGAGTAATTATAATTATTGGAATAATTTCCAGTACGCTTTTATGGGCTGACTTAACTAATATTTATGTTTGGACACTTATATTTGTTTCATTATCTCTAGGCGGATTGGGATTATTAGACGATATGCTTAAAATTAAATTAAAAAATTCAAGAGGGCTTAAATCAAGCTATAAATTTCTTGGTCAAATTATCATTGGAATTGTAACTTTATTAATCTTAATTAAATTTTCCAATCATGAGTATTTAAACAATTTATATTTTCCTTTTTTTAAAAATTTAATTTGGAACATGGATTTATTTTTTATACCATTTGCTTTGTTTGTTATTATTGGTGCATCAAATGCGGTAAATTTAACTGATGGTTTGGACGGTTTAGCAACCGTTCCGGTGATGTTAGTAGCATTATCATTTACGTTGATATCATACGTAGTTGGTAATACAATTTTTTCAGAATATTTAAAGATTCAATATATTCCAGATGTTGGCGAGCTTTCTATTTTCTGTGGATCCGTGGTTGGAGCTTGTTTAGGTTTTCTTTGGTATAATGCTCCTCCGGCTAAAATATTTATGGGAGATACAGGTTCACTCTCTTTAGGTGGTTCATTAGCAGCTATAGCAATTATTGTTAAACATGAAATTGTTTTAGCCATTGTGGGAGGGTTATTCGTTTTAGAAACCGTTTCAGTAATAATTCAAGTTGTTTCATTTAAATTAACTGGCAAAAGAATTTTTAAAATGGCCCCAATTCATCATCATTTTGAAAAGAAAGGTTGGGCAGAGTCTACAATAGTAATTCGGTTTTGGATAATTGCAATCATCTTAGCCCTAGTTGGATTAGCAACATTAAAATTGAGGTAGGACATGCTCCAAACTTCAAAAATAAGAGAACTATCGTTCCTAGTATATGGCCTAGGTATTACAGGACTTTCAGTAATTAAATTTTTTAAAAGAAATAATATTAAAAACTTTCAAGTATGGGATGATAATCAAAAAAATTTGTTCAAATATTATAAGCCGAAAAATTTAGTTAAAAGTTTAAATGATGTAGATTATATAATTTTATCGCCAGGTATAAGTTTGATGAAAAATAAAAAACTTTTAAAATTTAAAGAAAAAATTATCACAGATTTAGATTTATTTTATTTATCTAATAATAAATTAATAAGCATTGTCGTCACCGGAACAAATGGAAAATCAACAACTTGTAAATTATTAGCACATCTTTTAAAAATGAATAATTTCAAGATTGCATTAGGTGGTAACATTGGAACACCAATATTAGATTTAAAATACAAAAAAAATTGTTTTGTGATTATAGAGGCTTCCTCATTTCAACTTTCACATTCGAAATTTATATGTCCTGATTATGCATTATTTCTTAATTTAACAAATGACCATCTTGATTGGCATGGTAGTATGGCTAATTATCTTAATTCGAAACTAAAGATTTTTAAACTTCAAAAAAAAAATCATTTTGCAATCGTAAATAAGAAATTAAAAAATATTTTTATTAAAAAAAATTTTTCAAGTAAAATAGTAATTCCCGATTTTAAAAATTATAAAAATATAAAATTTAAAATTGATAATGACTATTTAACCTCGGAGATTAATAACGAAAATATGAGCTTTGTTTATACGATTTCTAAGCTATTTAAAATAAATAAAAGATCATTTATCAATTCTATGAAATCATTCAAAGGTTTACCCCACAGATTTGAAATATTTTTAAAAAAAGATAAAACAATATTTATTAATGATTCGAAAGCAACTTCATTTAAAGCTACACAGATTGCATTATCTAGTCTTAAAAATATTTTTTGGATTTTGGGCGGATTACCAAAACAAGGAGATAAAATTAAAGTCTCGAAATTTAAAAAAAATATTGTAAAATGCTATCTAGTTGGCACAAATACGAATTTTTTCAAAAATCAAATTAAAGGAAAGCTTACTTTTTCTGTCACAAAAAATTTAAAAAATACAATATTTCAAATTTTAAAAGATTTAAAACTAAAAAAATATAATACTAAATATATTTTATTGAGTCCAGCAGCAGCCTCTTATGATCAGTTTTCTAATTTTGAGAATAGGGGCAATGAATTCAAGAGGATATGTAGAAAATATGTCAAAAAATTCTCTTAAATTTTATTTTATAAATTATTGGAGAATTATTGATAAAAAAATTTTAATCAGTTTTTTTATTTTATTCTTTTTAGGTTTATTTTTTTCTTTTTCTTCAACCTCTCCACTCGCCGGAGAGAGATTGAATAAAGATTATTATTTTTTTTTTACTAAGCACTTTATTTTTACTTTTTTAGCAATATTAATCATGATTATAATTTCAATTATTAAAACTGAACTGCTTATAAAACTTATAATACCATTTTTTACTTTATCCTTCGTTCTTCTGGTGCTAGTTCCAGTTTTTGGAGAAGAAGTAAAAGGAGCCAAACGTTGGTTAGATTTTTATTTTTTCAGGTTGCAACCAATTGAAATAGTAAAACCATTTTTTATTTTAATGACAGCAAAAATACTTACTTTAGAAAAACCAAAGAATTCTAATATTAAATATTTTTTAGGTTTTACACTTCTAAGCTCTGTTATTATTTTATTAATTGATCAACCAGACTTGGGTCAATCAATATTATTAATTGGTAGTTGGATTTCAACAGTTTTTATTTCAGGAGTGAGCTTAATTTATATATTTATTTTATTTTCAATCTCTTTAGTTGCATTGAGTTTATTATTATTTCTTTTACCAGAAAAGTTTGGATATATTTTAAATCGTCTAGCTGTTTTTTTTGATCCTAATCAAGGAGATAAATTTCAATCCTCTTCAGCACTTGAAGCTATTAGATTAGGAGGACTTACTGGTCAAGGAATGGGTGAGGGAATCCTTAAGGAAAGTGTTCCCGAAGCACACACAGATTATGTGATTGCTGTAATATCTGAAGAGTACGGGTCAACAGTATCAATAATAATTTTAATAATTTTTTTGTACATTTCGTTTAGAATTATCAAAAATTGTTTCAATCAAGATAGCCAATTTTTAAAAATTTCTTTAAGTGGTTTAGCAACATTATTAATATTTCAAACGTTTATCCATGCAGGAGTAAATACAAGTTTACTACCAACTACAGGGATGACCTTACCTTTTTTAAGCTATGGCGGTTCATCTCTAATTAGTAGCGCGATTTTAGCCGGAGTGGTATTAAATTTTACAAAAAATAAAGCATACTTATATGACTAAAAAAATAATAATCGCTACAGGTGGTACAGGAGGGCACGTTTTTCCTGCCTATAGTTTAGCAAATTATTTAATTAAAAAAAACTTTAGTGTTAAGTTAACAACAGATGGAAGAGGTCTAAGGTATCTTAAAAATTATAAAAATCTTGATTTGATAAAGATACCTGCTTCACCACTAAAAAAAGATAATATTTTAAAAATTATTTTTTCTGTATTAATTAATTTTTTTTCATTTTTCAAATCATTAATATTTCTTTTAAATAATAGACCTGCAATAATTTTTGGTATGGGAGGATACTCTTCATTTCCAATTTGTATAGCTGCATCAGTTCTTAAAATTAAATTTGTAATTTATGAAAATAATTTAATCATTGGAAGAGCTAATAAATATTTACTTCCTTTCGCAAATAGCATATTCGTTTCCCATAAAGAACTTGAGGGTATTCCAATAAAATATAATAAAAAAATAATTCAAATCGGTAATTTAATACGAGAAGAATTAATTGATAAACATTCTAAATATGAAGAAGATAATTATAATATATTTCAAATTTTAGTATTAGGAGGAAGTCAGTCAGCTAAAATCTTTGCAGAAAAATTACCACCAATTTTTCAAAAATTAAAAAATATTTCAATATCAATTAAAATTTTTCAACAATGCCAAAAAAATCAAAACGATATACTTACAAAATATTATAGTAAAGCTGGAATAGACTTTGAAATTTTTAATTTTACCGATCAAATAGGTAAATATTACTCTCAATCAAATTTAGTGATAACTCGTTCTGGGGCCTCGGTTCTTGGGGAATTAGTAAATTTTAAAATTCCTTTTATTTCAATACCCTTACCAACATCAGCAGATAATCATCAGCATAAAAACGCTGAGTTTTATGTGAAAAAGGGGTATGGTTATTTAATTGAGGAAAAAGATTTAGAAAAAAAACTATTTGATTTAATACACTCTATTTTTAAAGACAAATCCATAATAAATAAAATTTTATCAAATCAAAGACAATATTCTGACAAAGATATTTTCAAAAATTTAAATATTCATATAGAAAAAATTTTAAATGAAAAAAATTAATTTAGGGCAAAAAGATATAATTCACTTCGTAGGTATTGGCGGAATAGGAATGAGCGGACTTGCTCAAATTATGAAAAACATGGGATTTAGAATTCAAGGAAGTGACCAAAATAAAAACAAAAACACAGTTAGTTGCTCAAAATTAAAAATAAAAATCTATATTGGCCATTCTTTAAATAACGTTAAAAACGCAACTATTGTAGTAAAATCTACTGCTATTAAGAATAATAATATTGAGATAAAATATGCAAAAAAAAATAAGATACCAATATATTCAAGGGCCGAAGTTTTAGCTGATGTCGTTTCATTAAAAAAAAATATAATTATTACTGGTTCTCATGGAAAAACAACAACAACGTCATTAGTCGCAAAAATTTTATCAGATCAAAAATTAGATCCAACTATTATTAATGGAGGCGTAATTAATTCATTCAAAAGTAATGCAAAACTTGGCAAAGGTGATTGGGCTATATTAGAGGCAGACGAGTCCGATGGAAGTTTTCTTAAATTACCAATTAACTATTCAATTGTGACTAATATTGATTATGAACACATAGATTATTATAAAAATTATAAAAATTTAGAAGCTTCATTTGTTCAGTTTATCAATAAAACACCTCCAACTGGAAAATCAATAATTTGTTTAGATAATAATAATATTAAAAAAATATTAAATAAAATTAAAAATAAAAATATACTAACATATGGTGTGTCTAAAAAAGCCAGGTATCAAATAAAGAATATAAAATACCATATAGGTTACACATTATTTGATCTAAAATTTATAGACAAAGAAAAAAATTTAAAAATCATTAAAAATATAAACGTCAAATTATTAGGAAAACACAATGTATTAAATGCTGCAGCCGCTTTGATTGTCTGTCTTAACTTAGGCGCTAATCTTAATACAGCCAAAAGATCTTTAAGAAATTTTTCAGGCGTACAGCGGAGAATGACAAAGATTTTTTCAAAAGGTAAAAACGACTTTTTTGATGATTATGCTCACCATCCTACAGAAATTAGCTCAATTTTAGAAGGTGTAAGCAATATATATCCAGGAAGAAAAATTATAAGTGCATTTGAGCCTCATCGATACTCTCGAGTACTTTCTTTGAAAAATGAATTTTCAAAATGTTTTTCAAAATCGAGCATAGTTATTATATGTCCTTTATTTGCTGCAGGTGAAAAGAGGAATCCAAGATTTGATTTGATTAAATTTGCTAAATTAATAAGTAATAATTCTAATACTCAAGTAATATTAGTTAATAATGAAATGGAACTAAAAAATTACTTAAAAAAAAATTTAATGAACAATGAAATAATTATTGGTATGGGAGCAGGTAAAATAACAAAATGGATTACAGGACTTAAAAACTCTCTATGACTTTGAAAAATTTTTTTAGAAAAAAATTCAATGATAGTTTATTTGAGAATGTTAATCTTGCTAATTATAGCTGGTTTAATTTAGGTGGTAATGCTGAATACTTTTACAAAGCAGAGGATAAAGATCAGTTAATTGATTTTTTAAAAGAAGCAAAAAAAAAAAATACAAAAATAACAATTCTAGGAGCCGGCTCTAACACCTTGTTTAGAGATAATGGTGTTAAAGGATGTGTGATAAAACTAGGAAAAAATTTTTCCTTTGCAAAATTATTAAAACGTAACGTTATAGAAGTTGGTGGAGCTACACTTGATCGTAAAATTTCAGAATTTGCTAAAGACAATAGTCTTAGAGGTCTTGAGTTTTTATCTTGTATTCCTGGTTCAATAGGTGGATCTGTAATTATGAATAGTGGCTGTTATGACAACGATATATCTAAAATTTTAATATCGGTTAAAGCTATAGATTTAAATGAACTAAAAGAGATTGAAATTAAAAAACAAGATATTAAATTCTTGTATCGGGGAACAAACTTACCAAAAGATTTAATTATCATTTCTGCAAAACTTCAAGGTGTTATTGGAGAAAAAAGTGAAATAGAAAAAAAACAAAATACCCTAATCGAAAAAAAAAAAATTTCCCAACCAAGTCAAATAAAAACATGCGGAAGTACCTTTAAAAATATTAGTGAAAATAAAAAAGCTTGGATGTTAATTAAAGAAGCAGGATGTGAAAATTACAAAGAAGGAGATGCAATGATATCACAAAAACATTGCAATTTTTTTGTAAACAATGGTAATGCTAAATCTTCCGATATCGAAAATTTGATAAACAAAGTCAAAGAAAAAGTTCACGAGAAAACCGGGGTAAATCTTGAATTAGAGATTAAAATTATTGGTGATTAAAAAAAAATTTAAAAAAGTATTAGTAGTTTTAGGTGGAACCTCGGGAGAGAGAGCGGTCAGTTTGGAAAGTGGTAGAGCCTGCATTAAAGCTTTAAAAAAAAGGGGGTACAAAGTTTCAACATTTGATCCTAAAACAAAAAATTTTAACTTAATTAACAAACAAAATTACGATGTTATTTTTAATGCTCTGCATGGGCGTGACGGAGAAGATGGAGTTGCCCAAAGTTATTTTGAATATTTAAAAATACCTTATACACACTCAGGAGTAATTAGTTCCTTTAATGCTATGAATAAACTTATTTCTAAAAGAATGTTTATAAAAAATAAAATTAAAACCCCAAAATATTTTTCATTGAAAAAAGCTGATTATAAGAAAAATGTAATACAAAATCTTATTAAGAGTAAGAAAATTAAATTTCCAATAGTTTCAAAGCCAGTTAATGAAGGATCAAGTTTAGGTGTAAAGATTTTTAATAATAAGATAAAATTTTTTAAGTCAATTAATTTATTGTTCCGAAAATACGATGAATTAATATTTGAAGAGTATATCGGAGGGCAAGAAGTTCAGGTTGCAGTAATCAATAGCATTCCTATTGGAGCAATAGAGCTTATACCCAATAGATCATTTTACGATTACAAAGCCAAATATACAAAAAAAGCAAAAACAAAACATGTTATGCCAGCAAGATTATCAAAAATAAAATACAATGAAGTTTTAAAAATTGCAAAGAGAGTACATAAAATTTTAAATTGCAGGGGAGTAACAAGATCAGATTTTAAATTTTATAAAAAAAAATTTTATTTACTCGAACTGAATACGCAACCAGGAATGACTAGTTTATCTTTAGTTCCAGAAATAGCTAATTTTAAAGGAATAAACTTTGAGAGCTTGGTTGAAAAAATTCTATTAGATGCAAGTATTAATAGATGAAAAAACAAATTGTTATTGCTCTAATATTATTAATTTCATTAACAACAATTACTTTTAAACATACATTTAAACTGCCATTTTTTAATTTACAAAAAATTATAATTGAAAATAATATTTTATTAAATGAAAAAGATTTACGAGTTTTATTGAGACCAATTTATAATAAAAATCTTTTACTTTTAAAAAACAAAGAAATTGGAGAAGTATTGATGCAAAGTAGTTTTATTGAAAGCTATAAAATTAAAAGAAAATATCCTGAAACATTAAAAATAATTATTTATGAAAAAAAACCTATAGCGATATTAATTTATGATAAAAAAAAATTTTATTTAAGTGAAAAAATTGAGTTATTTAACTATGTTAATTTACCAGATTATAAAGAATTACCTTATGTGCTTGGTAATAAAGAAAAATTTAAGAGTCTTTATTTTAACTTAAAAAAAATAAAATTTCCTTTCGAAATAATAGATAAATATACTTTATTCGAGTCTAACAGATGGGATTTAGAAACAAAAAGTAAAAAAATTATTAAACTTCCCTCTCAAGATTATGAAGAAAAATTGAAAAATTACTTAAACATAAAAGATAAAACTAATTTTAAGAAATATTCGATTTTTGATTATAGAATTAAAGATCAACTTATTTTAAAATAAATATGAATGACTCTATTAGTACTCTTTTTTTAGAAATTAATAGCATAAATTTTATTTTTTATGTTGGCGAAAAAGATGAAAATGAAAATTTCAAAATTTTACATAAGTTAGAAATTCCGATATCTGGACCTACAAGTAACCGAATATTTGATTTAGAAAACTCATTAAATACTATTAAAAAAAATGTAATTTTAATTGAACAGAAGTTCAATAAATCATTCAAAGAAATAATTCTTATTTTAGAAGATTTTGATACTTCATTTATAAATTTATCTGGTTTTAAAAAACTTAATGGATATCAAGTTCTTAGAGAAAATATAACATACATATTAAATTCATTAAAATCATATGTTAATGAAATTGAAACAAAAAAAACAATTCTTCATATATTTAATTCAAAATTTAATTTAGATAATAAGAGAGTAGATAATTTACCGATCGGTTTGTTTGGAGATTTTTATTCTCATGAATTAGTTTTTATATTAATAAATAAATACGATTATAGAAATCTAAAAAATATTTTAGACAAAAGTAACTTAAAAATTAAAAAAATTTTAATTAAAGATTTTATTAAAAGTGTAACAATTAGTGAAATCAATAAAGATGTTGAAACTTTTTTCCACATAAAAATTGAAGAAAAAAAATCTAAAATTATTTACTTTGAGAACAATTGTTTAAAATTTGAGCAAGTTTTTAACTTTGGATCAGATATCATTATTAAAGATATATCTAAAGTAACATCCTTAGAAATAAACAATATAAAAGAGATAATTAAAGATTTAAATATAGAAAATAAATTTTCAGACGAAGATTTTATTGAAACATCATCTAAAAGAAAAATAAAAAAAAAGTTAATATATGAAATTGCTTTTGCAAGGGCAGAAGAAATTTTTGAACTATTATTGATTAAAAATATAAACTTAGTTTACTTTAAAAATAATACAAACACTGTATTTCTTGAAATTGATAAAAAATCATATTTTAAAGGTTTAGAAAAAATTTTTCAGGAAATTCTAACAATTAGTAACACTTTTGACTCGAGGAGCTTAAAGATCGATTCATTTGATCAAAATTTAATAGAAACAACCAATAAACTCGTCCATTTTGGTTGGAAATCAGAAGCAATTCCTGTCACAACCCCTAAAAAATCAATGATAGCAAGGTTTTTTGCAGCAATATTCGAATAATTGTTATTTATAGAAACATTAGTTGTTTTAAATATTTTTTAAGCCTCTAGTATAAAAATGTTCATGGCTATTAATAAACAACAAACTTTGTCTCGAAAAGTAAGTTTTCAAGGTATTGGATTACACTCTGGAAAATTATCTAAGATAAATATTTTTCCAGCAAAAGAGGATCATGGAATTACTTTTAAAAGAGTAGATTTAGATAAAAATAATTTAATAGATGCAAAATTTTCAAATGTTGTATCAACAAAACTTTGCACTACGCTAGCTAATGATCAAGGTGCAAAAGTTTCTACAGTAGAGCACTTATTAGCAGCTCTTTATATTCACGGAATTGATAATGCTGTTATTGAGATTGATAACGAAGAAGTTCCTATAATGGATGGTTCAGCGAAAAACTTTTTAGAGGAGTTGAGAAACACGGACATAATTGCACAATCCAAAAAAAGAAATTATTTGAAAGTAACAAAGAAAATAGAATTATTTGATGGAAATAGAAAAATATCTATCGAGCCTTGTGATACATTTGAAGTAAAATTTCAGCTTAATTATAAAAATCAAGTAATTGGGAATCAGGAAAATCTTATTAATTTTGATATAGATAATTTAGAGGAAGTATATGGTTCAAGAACTTTTTGTTTGTTTGATGATATAGAAAAAACAAAAAAAGCAGGCTTAGCTAAAGGAGGATCGTTAGATAATGCTGTAGTAGTAAAAGATACTGAAGTAATGAATGAAGGTGGATTAAGAAATAAAAAAGAATTTGTTAATCATAAGATTTTAGATTTAGCTGGAGATTTCGTTTTATCAGGTTATAGAATTTTAGGAAGAATTAATTGCCACCAAGGTGGTCATGAATTGTCAAATATGTTTTTAAAAAAATTAATGCATAACAGTAATAAAAACTGCTTTGAATTAACTAATCAAGTTAAAAAAGTGCCTGCTGCTAAGAAGTTTATAAATTTTCACTCAGAAAAAGTTGCAGCTATCGCATAAATTAACTTACAAATTATATTCAAATTAAATCACAATCTGGTATTAATTTAATATGGCTTTTAAAGTTTTATTAATATTAGTACTAACTTTCAATCTTCTCTCATGCTCAAAAAAAGAAACAGCGATTTATGTTCCAAGTGAAAAAAACAATCCCTACATTCTTTATGAACAAGGATTAAATGCTTTTGAAAAAAACGATTTTTTTTATGCAAGTGAAAAATTTAGCGAAGCAGAAATAAATTTTGATAAGCCAGAATTGGCTGCTAAATCATCCATAATGGCAAGCTTTTCTCTTTATGGAATTAATTTTTACAGGGACGCTATTGATAATTTAGAAAGATATTTAAAAACCTATCCAGCAGATAAACATAATATTTACGCACATTATTTGATGGCAGTAATATATTACGAACAAATAAGTGACGAAAAAAAAGATTTAAAACCTTTAATCAGAGCAGATCAAAAAATTGACTTTTTTTTAAAAAAATATCCTGACTCAGATTATTCAATAGATTTAAAATTTAAAAAAGATCTTATTCAAAATCAATTGGCTGCAAAAGAATTGTACGTTGCTAGGTATTATATTTCAGTTCAAAAATGGATTCCTGCAATTAATAGACTCAAAATAATAATGAACAAGTATGATAAAACTATATTTATTGAGGAAGCGCTTCACCGACTTGTGGAAATTCATTACTATTTAGGTCTTGAAAATGAAGCAAAAAAATATGTGAAAATTCTAGGATACAACTATAATTCAAGTGAATGGTTTGAGCAGTCGTATAAGATTTTAAATAGAGATTACGATATAAAGAAACAGATTGTTAATAAAAATGAAAGAAATTTTTTTAAAAAGATATTTAATATTTTTAAGTAAAATAAATGATAGATAAAAATAAAGTTATTGAAAAATTTAAAAGGAAAATTATTGAACTTAAGAAACATAATAAATTATATTTTAATTACGATAATCCTGAAATTCCAGATTCTGAATACGATAAGATCAAAAAGGAAATTTCAGATTTAAAAAATAAATACTCGTTTTTAAACGATATTAATATAGAAAGTGATTTTGTAGGTTCACCTCCGTCAAATAAATTTGAGAAAATTAAGCATTTGAAGCCTATGTTGTCCTTATCGAATGCTTTTACATTAGAGGATATGAATGATTTTTTAAAAAAAATAGACAATTTTTTAAAATTTCAAAATAAAAAAGTTGAATTATTTTCTGAGCCAAAAATTGATGGAATTTCTGCAACTTTAATTTATGAAGGCGGTGTTTTAACTAGAGGACTTTCTCGAGGGGATGGCACTATCGGAGAGAATATTTTAAAAAATTTAGAAACTATTAAAAGTATACCAAAAAAAATTTCTTCAAATGATTGTCCAAACTTACTAGAAATAAGATGTGAGATATTTATTAGTAAAAAAGATTTTATAAAAATGAAAGATAATTTTGCAAACCCAAGAAATGCTGCAGGAGGATCATTAAGACAAAAAAATCCTCATGAAACATCAAAAATACCATTAAAGTATTACGCTTATGGGTTTGGTGAAGTAAAACCAATGATATTTAAGAAACAATCAGAATTTTTAAAAAAGATTAGTGAGTGGAAATTTGAAATAAATCCTCTATCTAAGATTGTTAATGGAGTTGAAGAAATTGAAAAGCAACATAAAAAAATTGATCAATTACGATCAAACCTTAACTATGATATTGATGGCTTAGTTTATAAGGTTAATGATATAAATTTGCAAAAAAGGTTGGGAAATACGTCAAATTCTCCTCGTTGGGCAATAGCTTATAAATTTTCTGCAGAAAAAGCTGTTACAAAAATTAGAGATATTATCATCCAGGTTGGTAGAACTGGTGCAATTACTCCTGTTGCTAAAGTTGAACCAGTAACTGTTGGAGGAGTGGTTGTTTCAAATGCAACGCTGCATAATGAAGACGAGATCAAAAGAAAAGATATAAGAATAGGTGACACAGTTAAAGTACAACGAGCTGGAGATGTTATTCCTCAGGTTATTTCTGTTGATATATCTTTAAGAGCTAAAAATTCAAAAAAATATATTTTTCCAACTAAATGTTTGTGTGGGGCGATAACAAAAAAAGAGTTAAGTAAAAACACAAAAAAACTTGATGCAGTTAGAAGGTGTATCAAAGGCTATGATTGTAAATTTATAGCTAAAGAAAAGTTAAAGCATATAGTTTCCAAAGAGGCTTTTAATATAGACGGATTAGGAAAAAAAGTTATAGAACAATTCTGGGATTTAGATTTAATTAAAGAACCATCAGATATTTTTAACTTAGATTTTAAAAAAATTGAAAAATTGGAGGGATGGGGAAGCCTTTCTATTAATAATTTAAAAAAAGCAATTTCTAAGTCACAAATAATTTTTTTAGATAGATTCATTTACTCAATAGGAATAAGACACATAGGACAGGAAAACGCTAAAATTTTAGGAGGCTTTTTCAGTTCAATTAAAGAATTTGCGAAGCTTTTCGATTTAAAGAGCAGGAAAAAAATTTTAATTAATTTAGCAGAACTAGATGGAATAGGTGAAACTCAAATTCAATCTATAAACTCTTTTTTTTCAAATGAAACTAACGTTAGAATTATTTCAAAATTAATAGAAAGATTAAATATAAAAAATTTTTCAATTCAAAAATTTGGAAAATTTTCTAATAAAAAACTCATGTTTACTGGTGGATTTCAAAATATGAGTAGATCAGAAGCAAAAGCTATTGCAGAAAATAATGGTGGAAAGGTTTTAGGATCAATTTCTAAAAAATTAGATTTTTTGGTAGTAGGTAATTCAAAACCAACTAAAAAGAAAATTGATAAAGCAAAAGAACTTAATATAAAAATAATTTTGGAAAAAGACTGGAACAAAATTTTAAACGGCTGAACAAGCTTTTTTAAGTTCTAAAACTTCAATTTTATTCATAGATTTTCTTAAATTTTTATAGACAATTTTGTGATAATTATTGAGCCAATTTCTCTCACTTTCATTAAGCTTTTCTTTAATTATTAAATCTTTTTCTATAGGTGCCATTGTTAAATTTTCAAAACTCATTTGTTTTTGTTTTATTTTGACATAAATAAGATTTTCAATTCTGATCCCAAATTTGTTTTTTTCATAGTAACCTGGTTCATTAGAAACAATCATTCCTTTTTTAAAATAAATTTTATTTCTTTTTGAGATTGCATGAGGTCCTTCATGTACATTTAAAAAATACCCTACACCGTGACCTGTTCCATGTGCATAATTTAAACCTATTTGTTCTAAATACTTTCTTGCTTTGGTATCGATTTCTGATCCACAAGTATTTTTTTTAAGTTTAAAATTTGCAACAGCAATATGTCCTTTGAGAACTCTTGTAAAAATATCTTTAATTCTTTTATTTGAATTTTTTAATGAAATAGTTCGAGTTACATCTGTTGTACCAAATTCGTATTGGCCACCAGAGTCGACCAAATAAATGTCTCCCATTCTTAATTTTCTATTAGTCTCTTTTGTTGCTTTGTAATGAATAATTGCCCCATTAGGTCCTGTTCCAGATATGGTTGGAAAACTTGAGAATTTAAAACTTTTATTTTTTTTTCTAAATTGTAATAATTTTTGTGATGCAGTTATTTCAGTAATTTTTTTTTTGTAAAAATTTTTCTTTAGCCAAAATAAGTATTTGGTTAAAGCAACGCCATCGTGAATATGAGCTTTTTTAATATTTTCTATTTCTTGTTTTCCCTTAATAGCTTTGAAAAAATTTATGGGATCTTGAAATTTGAGAATTTTGTTATTTTTATTAATAATATTTTCAAATAAAAGGGAACAAGTGTTGCTATCAATTATAAATTTTTTCTTTTCAATACCTGAAAGTATTTTAATACAATCTTTTAAACTAAAAAATTTTATTTTTTTGAAACCTTTTCTTAAAGATGTAGATACTTTTTTTAAATCACAAAAAAATTTAATATTCCCGTCTTTGTCAACTAATAAATAACTGTATGCTATCGGTGTATACTTTGAGTCTCTTCCTCTTATATTAAGTAACCAAGCATTATTTTCACTTGCTGTCACAAATAAAAAATCAGACTTTTTTTTCTTTAAATAATTAATAACCTTATTAATTTTTAAATTATATTTTTCACTTATAGCTTTATTTGGTAGTAAATAAAATTTATTATTATTTTTAATTATCTTTCTTTTCCAAATCTCATCAATTAAATTTCGAAAAATAGGTTTAAAATTCAGTATTTTTTTTCCAAAAAAGACACTTAATGATCTTGCAGTAAATAAACTAGGATCAAAGCCGATTGAAATTGCTTTTCCATCAAGGATGTCGGTTGGTATTTTATCTGGAATTGTAATAATTTTAAATAATTTTCCACTTTGATTTTTTGCTTGCAAACTATATCTTCCATCAACAAATAGATAATTTTTGTTCCGAAGCACTAAAGCAAAACCGTATGAACCACTGAAACCAGATATAAATTTTAATCTATCATTATGTTCAGGAACATATTCACCGAAAAATTCGTCATTTTTTGGAATTATATATCCATCTATCTTTTCTCTATTAAAAATTTTTCTTAATTTTTTTATTTTTTCCATTTTAGCATTTTATTTTTTTTATACCTATCCCATCCAGGACTTCTATATTCCTCTTCAAATTCAATTGAATTATCTTGGTTGAACTCAAAGTCATCACTATCATTAAAGTTTATTTCATTCTTCTCCACACTTTCATCTGGTATTTCATTTATAAATCTTGATGGTAATGCATCTATCCAGTCACCGTGATAAGCCCTTTTCATTGCAAATGATAAATATGCTTCCTTTTTAGCCCTAGTGATACCAACATAAGCGAGTCTTCTCTCTTCTTCTAAAGCAAAATCTCCTTTTTCTTCGAGAGATTTTTGATGGGGAAATAAACCTTCTTCCCAACCTGGGAGAAAAACAACATCAAATTCTAAACCTTTAGCCGCATGCATTGTCATCAAATTTATTTTAGCTCCTTCCCATTCCTGATCAATTGATGTAGCTAAAGCTACGTGTTCTAAAAAACTCTGTAAATTATCATAATCCTGCATAGCTCTCAGTAATTCTTTTAAGTTTTCTAATCTATTTTCATTTTCTAAGTCTTTTTTATTTTTTAACATTGAAGAGTAACCTGACTCATCTAATATCAATTTTAACAAATCAAAATGTTTCATTTTTAATGAATCGTTTCGCCATTTTTGTAACATATTTATTAATTGGCTAAGTGCAGTTTTAATCTTAGGTTTAAAATCACCTCTTTCTATTAACTTGATAATTGAGTCTTCGAGGCATAGTTTATTTGATTTACCAAAAATATAAATTTGGTTTAATGTACTTTCCCCAACTCCCCTTTTTGGAACACCTATGACTCTTTCTAAAGCCAAATCATCGAATTTTTGATTAATAATTCTTAAGTAGGAAACTGCATCCTTTATTTCAGCTCTTTCGTAAAATTTAATACCCCCTAAAACGCGATATCCAATCCCAACTTGCAAGAATCTCTCCTCAAATTCTCGTGTTTGATATATTGCTCGAACTAAAATAGACACGTCATTTAAAGAATATTTTTTTTTAAGTTTTTGTTCAATTATATCACTAATTCCTTGTGCTTCTTCTTTTCCAGTGCGGTAACAATTTAATTTCACTAAATCTCCTTGATTAGAAGAAGACCATAATTTTTTACCGACTCTATTTGAATTATTTGAAATTAAATTTGATGCAGTATCTAAAATATTTTTTGTAGATCGATAGTTTTGCTCTAATTTAAATACTTTACACTTTTTATAAATTTGATCAAAAGTAAGAAAGTTTTTTATTTCTGCACCTCTCCAACTATATATTGATTGATCATCATCACCTACACAACAAATATTCTCATTTTCGTTTACTAAAAGATTTAACCATTTGTTTTGAATAAAATTAGTATCTTGAAACTCATCAACCAAAATGTATTTAAAATTTTTCTGATATATTTCTCTAATATCTTTATGTTCCTCAAAAAGTTTAACGCAGTATAAAATTAAATCACCAAAATCAAATGCATTTAAATCTTTAGTTTTTTCTTGGTATATCTTGTAAACCTTTAAGATTGATTTAATAATTGAACCTGATTTTTCAATTTTTACATCTTTTGGTAACAAACCTTTATTCTTCCATTGATCAATATGATACATAATTAGTTGAGGAGAAAACTTTTTTGCATCCAAATCTTCACCTTTAACAATATTTCTAATCAGTTTTTTCTGATCATCAGTATCAAGAATAGTAAAATTACTTTTATAATCTAAAGCTTCAGCATGCCTTCTCAGAAATTTCACACTGATAGAATGAAATGTACCTAACCAAGGAACTGCATTAGAACTCCCTTTCACGTATTGCATCACTCTGTTTTGCATTTCTTTAGCTGCTTTATTCGTAAAAGTGACACACAAGATTTGATTAGGCCATGCTTTTTTTTCATTAATTATATGAATAAGTCTTGTAGTTAGAACTCTTGTTTTTCCGGACCCTGCACCCGCAACAATTAAATTAGGGCCTTCAGTACTGAGAACTGCTTCTTTTTGTTCTTTGTTAAGGTTTTTTATTAAGTTATCTATGTTATTCATAAGAGAGAATTTTCATTTATATACTAGTTGTAATAATAAAAAAAATGTTAAATAAATTTTTTAAAGCAATTCACAATAAGTATGCACGACTTTTAAAGTTTATTTTTTTCTTAAGATATTTATTTACAATTTTTTTTGTATCAATTGCTTTATTTTTGACGATTCCAACGTTTTTTAATTACGAGAAAAAAGAACAGTTTATTAAAGATTTTTTTTTAAAAGGTTATAATTTTGAGTTAGTTGAATACGAAACTATAAAATATAAAGCTTTTCCAGTTCCCAAGATAGAATTAAAAAAAGTTCAGGCAAAACTAAAAAGATCAAACACAAGTTTAAATGTGAATAAACTTAAAATCTACCCTAAACTTTTAAGTATTTACAACCTCAATAATTTTGAAGCAAGAAAAATTATTTTTAATGAAAATTCTGCAGATTTTGAAATTTCAAATTTAATAATTTTTATGGAGCAATTATTTAATCAAAAAAAAAAAATTTCTTTTAACAATTTAAATTTAAAAATCTTAAATGATAATAAATTAGTATTACGTATCGAAAATATATTCTTTGCTAATTTTGGGTATAAAAAAAATTCTATCGAAGGAAAAGTATTTGGAAAAAAATTTAAGGCTGACTTAGGAGATAATCTTGAATTCATTAAATTTAGAATACCGCATTCAGGTGTTAGCGCTGAGCTTGATTTAAATAAGAAATCAAGGACTGGTATTTTTAAATCAAAAATTCTAAATACTAATCTCAAATTTAATTTTGAATATGACAATAAAAAATTAAAAATTTTCAATTCTTTTTTTAGAAGTAAAAATATCAAATTTAATAATGAAAGTTTTATAACTTTTGCCCCTTTTTTAGATGTAAATACAAATTTTATTCTTGAAGAGTTAAACTTTAGAATATTTGAAAAATTTAGTTATATTGAATTTAACGAGTTCAAGAAAGTTATTAAAAAGATTAATAGTAAAAATACAATAACCTACAAACCTAAAAAATTATCACGAAGTTTAATTGATGATTTAAACTTACAAGTTGATTTGACATATGGAAGACTAAATTACAAAAAAGATTTTTTGCTTGCAAAAAATTTTTTTGAATGCGAAGGTGATTTAAATATTTTAGAAGAATATCCACTATTATACTTCGATTGTTCATCAATTATAAATGATAAAAAAAAATTTCTTAAAAAATTTTCAATTAAAACAAAAGGCTATCAAGATATTTTGACGTTAAAAGTGAAGGGAAATTTAAACATAGTAAATAATAAAATTAATTTCGACCAAGTGTTAATCAATAAAAAGAATTCATCCAAGGAAGATTTAAAATACTTTAAAAACTCATTTGAAAATATTCTTTTTGACAAAGATTTTTTAGGTATATTTGATTTTAAAAAGATTAAAAATTATATTATAGAAGTTATTTAGGTTTAGTCATTTTTAAAGGGCTCATAATTTTTTCGTATTCTTTTTCCTTTATAAGACCAGCTTTAACAACTTCGTGCTTTAAAGTAGTACCATTTCTATAAGCTGTTTTTGCAATAGATGCGGCTTTATCGTAACCTATCTTTGGCGCAAGTGCTGTCACTAACATCAATGAATTATCTAATAAATGTTTAATTCTTTTTTTATCTGCTTTTATTCCTTTTACACAATACATTGAAAAAGTTTTAGAAGAGTCACTCATAATTTCGATAGATTGTAAAATATTATGTATGATTAACGGTTTAAAAACATTTAATTCAAAGTGACCATGAGATCCCGCCATTGTAATACCATTATGATTTCCAATCACTTTGACACAAACCATTGTGACTGCTTCTGATTGGGTCGGGTTTATCTTTCCTGGCATTATTGATGAGCCAGGTTCATTTGAAGGAAGAATAAGTTCTCCGTACCCCGCCCTTGGTCCTGAGCCTAAAAATCTTATATCATTTGCAATTTTCATTAAACATACAGCTGTGGTATTTAAAGCACCTGAAAAGTTAACAATTTCATCATGGGCTGCTAAAGCTGCAAATTTATTTTTAGCAGGCTTAAACGGAATTTTTGTAATTTTACTTATTTCTCTAATTATTTTTTTATCAAAACCTTTTCTAGTATTTAATCCAGTTCCGACTGCGGTACCGCCTTGAGCTAAGTAATAAATTTCATTTAAGGCACTTTCTATTCTAATGATGCATTTTTTTAGTTGCGCATGGTATCCTGAAAATTCTTGCCCTAAAGTCAGTGGTGTAGCGTCTTGCAAATGAGTTCTTCCAACTTTTACAATGTTTTTAAAATCTTTAGATTTCTTAAGCAGCTCTTTTTCGAGCATCTTCAAAGAGGGTAAAAGTTTTTCCCTTGTTTTTAGAGCAATAGCAATATGCATTGCTGTAGGGAAAACATCATTAGTAGATTGAG
>CACIWE010000013.1 GCA_902590285.1 uncultured Pelagibacteraceae bacterium
GTTTTTTGAATGGAAAAGTTATAGCTTCATGCAAACATATTAAAATCCACGATAATAAAAAGAAATTCTACTCAATAATAAAGACCATTAATTTTAACCTAGAAAAATCAAACGTTATACTAATCAGAAATGATCCGCCTTTCAATAATCGATATTTATATACAACGTTCCTGCTTAACCATATTTCCAAAAAAGTTAAGATAATTAATGATCCATCTGCAGTAAGGAATGTTTCAGAAAAGCTATTTTCTATTAATTTTATGAAGTATATGCCTCCTACACTAATCAGTGAAAACCTTAAAGAAATAAAAAGTTTCTTTAAAAAAAATAAAGCTGTCATAGCTAAACCTATTAATGGTTTTAGTGGGAACAATGTAATTTTATTCAAGTCTTTTAAGGCTAGTAAAATTAAAAAATTACTAAAAATTCATAATCATTTATTTTTTCAAAAGTTTTTACCTGGGGTGTCTAAAGGAGATAAAAGAGTTTTTATAATTAAAGGAAGGATTTTAGGCGCCATATCCAGAGTGCCTAAGAAAGGAAGTATTTTATCTAACATGAGCAAGGGAGCGCAAGCAAAATTAACTCGACTTACAAATAAAGAAATTTGGGCTAGTAAGGCTATTGGGAAATTACTTATTAAAAATAAGATATATTTTGCTGGTATTGATTTTGTTCAAGAAAAATTAATAGGTGATATCAATGTTACTAGCCCCACTGGACTAGCTGCATATAAAGATTTGTCTGGAATTAACCTCGCTAAATTGTTCTGGAATAATATTTAATTGATAGTTGACAAAATCCTGAATTTCTTGCTATAAATTGCTTAGCGCCGAGTTAAGACAACTTGCGGGCGCTTAATAAATCCAGCTAAAGCGTTCAAGTCCGATGACCACCGCTTTAGCCGGTGGTTTTTTTTTAGAATAATCTAAAAAATTTAACCAGGTATTTGAACCATATTGTACACCTGGCATATGCCGAAGTACTAAAAAGGAGAAGATGAACAGAATTAAACTTCGTTCATTCTTCTCCAGAAAGACGGAGAAAAAATGAACGAAACAATAAGAGAAACAGTAAGGGGGAAAATCAATGGCTGATTTTAAACATCCGGAAACTATTGGCTTACATGGTAGCGATTACAGAAGTGATCCTGCAACTACAGCAGTAGCAGTTCCAATTTACCAAACAACTTCTTACCAATTTAAAAATGCAGAAACCGCTGCAAATTTATTTGGTTTAAAAGAGTTCGGTAATATTTATACAAGAATAATGAACCCAACTTGTGATGTGCTTGAGAAAAGAGTGGCGGCACTAGAAGGTGGTGTAGCAGCACTAGCAGTTGGTTCAGGTCAGGCAGCATCAGCAATGTGCATACAAAATTTAGCACAAGCTGGAGATAATATCGTTGCTTCAACTGACTTATACGGAGGTACAGTAAACTTATTCAAAAATACCCTAAGACAACAAGGTATTGAAGTTAGATTTGCAGATCCTGCTGATCCTAAAAACTTTGAAAAAGTTACAGATGATAAAACAAGAGCTTACTACGGTGAGTCTTGTCCGAATCCTTATCTTCGTGTGTTCCCTATTAAGGAAGTTTCAGATATCGGTAGAAAAAAAGGTATTCCTTTAATTATCGATAACACAGCTTCACCAGTTATTTGTAAACCTTTAGCTCATGGTGCTGCAATCGTAATGCACTCATTGACGAAGTATATTGGTGGTCACGGAACTTCAATTGGTGGAATAATTGTTGATGGTGGAAACTTTGACTGGATTAAAGACAGAAAAAGACAACCATTAATAAACGAACCTGATCAAAGTTATGGTGGTGCCGTTTGGGCAGATGCAGTACCTCAATTAACAGGGGCTAACATTCCTTTTGTAATCAGAGCAAGAGTGGTTTTATTGAGAGACTTAGGTGCTCCTTTAAGTCCATTTAATGCTTTCCAAATTATTCAAGGTTTGGAAACGGTTGCTCTTAGAATGAAACAACACTGTAATAACGCAGAAAAAGTTGTGTCTTTCTTAGAAACGCAAAAGAAAGTAAAGAATGTAATCTACCCTACTAATCACCAAGGTGAGATTAAAGAAAGAGCTAAAAAATATATGCAAGGTGGATATGGTTCTTTAGTTGGAATGGACTTAGGAACTAAAGAAGCTGGTGCAAAGTTTATCGATAACTTAAAGATGTTGTATCACGTTGCTAATATAGGAGATGCTAGAAGTCTAGCAATTCACCCAGCTACTACAACGCACAGTCAATTAGACGATGCAGCGTTAGCAGCAGCCGGTGTAACACCAGGCTACGTAAGACTATCAATTGGTATCGAACACCCGGATGATATCATTGCAGACATCAAACAAGCTTTAGCAGCTTAAATTATATTTGCCCCACTTAAATGTGGGGCAAGATAAAATATGATTAAACAAATTAAATCATCTGAAATAAAAAATTATATAAAAGAAAACTCTAACGTGGTTTTACTTGATGTGAGAACTGAGAATGAATGGAAGACATTAGGCAAACCTAATGCTGAAGATTTAAATTCAAAAACTTATTTTGTAACAGTAAGTCATGATTTATCAAATTGGCAAGTTCCAGATCCAAATTTTGTAGAAAACGTAAAAAAAAATATTAATAAAGATAAAACAATTTTAGTTATGTGTGCTGCCGGGGGTAGATCTTTGATAGCAGCAAATCTTTTAGAAACAGAAGGTTATTCTACTTTAAATGTTTCAGATGGGTTTAGCGGAAATGGGCAAGATCCTGGTTGGAAAAACTTAGGATTACCTTCTATTATAGATAACTGATTTTTTAGCTATTCTCTCAATTAAAGATATTTCTTTTTTTTTTGTAATTTTAGGAAACTTTGGTGTAATTTCTAACTTCTTATTTGCTAGCACAGTATTTGTTAATGATATTTGTTTTTTTGCTATTGTACAAAATTCAGACCTAGTAATTTCAAAAGATGAAATACAGGTTTCTTTTTTTCTCTCAGGATTTTTTTCCTCTGCATAAGCAATAGCGTGTTCCAGAGGAGTTTTTCCTGTTTGTTTTTTAACCCCATAACTTATTGCTGAATTTAGACTGGATTGAACCAGTCTTCCGTTCGATGCTCCTGGACCGAGTAATGCTAAAGACTCAGCGCAACCGTTCAGCAAGAAAATAGTTGATAATAAAAGCAATATCTTTCTCATGATTAAAACTTGTTCTAATTCGTCCCATATATCTGCTTCATCTTTAAATAAAAGTTAATTTTGAGTGTATTAATTTTATTAACACAACCAAAGGTGGTTAAGATCTTAAGTTTAAAATGCTGATTAGTTTAATATTAATTAATCTAAAAACTTAATTTTAGATTTTTTATTTATATAAGGCTGTAGTGATGAAGTAAGGTCTTTTATAGAACTTTCCTTTGATTTCTTTAAAATCTTTGATTTAGTTATTTTCAATTGTTTTTTGACAATAGCGCAAATTTCTGAGTTAGTTTTTTCAACAAATGATAAGCAAGGTTCTTTCTTTTTCTGCGGATTCATTTCCTCAGCATATGTCACTGCATGCTCCATTGGGCTTTTTCCAGTTTGTTTTTTTATACTGTAATTTACTGCTGAGGATAAAGCTGATTGAGCCATGTTCCCACCGGTTACTGCGGTAGAGGTAGGACCTAATAGAGCTAAAGACTCTGCACAACCAGTCAGTAAGGTAAGTCCTAGCAAACAGCCCAAAATTTTTTTCATACTCTCTCTTTTATAATTTTCTAATTTTAAGCAAAGATTTGTTTGTTATAAAACAAACGAATCAATCATTATGAGTTTATAGAATACAACCTGTAATAGAAATACTTATTTATGAGATTATTCTAATAGGCTTATTTTTTATACAACCTTCAAGATTTTCTATCATTTGCGAGTAAAATTTTGAGTAATTTTCTGCTGTTACGTAACCTATGTGAGGAAGTAATAGAGCATTAGGAAGAAATCTTAATTTATGGTCTTGTGGAAGAGGTTCTTTATCGTAAACATCTAAACCTACTCCGGCTATCTTTTCGTCTTTTAAAGCTTCAACTAAATCATTTTCATTTATAATTGGTCCTCTAGAAGTATTGATTAGAAAGGTTGTTTTTTTCATCATCTCGATTTCTTTTTTTGTGATTAAGTTTTTATATCTTTCGCCTAAAACTAAATGAATAGAGATTATATCTGAGTTCTTAAGTAAATCTTCTTTGCTCATGGGTAAAACTCCTAGTTCATTTGCATGAGAGAGATTTAAATTTTCGCTCCAGGCACATACTTCCATTCCAAAAGCTTTAGCAACTTTTGCAACTTGAGTTCCAATTTTTCCGAGGCCGATTAAACCTAACATTTTACCTTTCAATTCAAAACCAATAGTCGTTTGCCAATAACCTTGGAACATATTATCAATTTCTTGTTTCATATTTCGGTAGAGTCCCAAAATTAAAGCCCATGTGATTTCGGCCGCTGGATTTGTATTTATTTCTGTTCCACATACAATTATATTCTTTTTTTTTGCTACATCTAAATTAATCGCATTATTTCTCATACCCGATGTCATGATGTATTTTAACTTTGGTAAGCTTTCTATTAGATTGGCTGTAATTGGCGTTCTTTCTCTCATAATAAATAAGGCTTCGAAATCTTCTAATTCGACTGCAGCTTCTTTTTCATCTACAAAAGGTTCATTAAAAACTTTAAAGTCGAATTTATCTTTATGCTTTTCTATTTCTACAATTTGTTGGAAAGCATTTTGATAATCATCTAAAACTGCAACTTTAATCATTGGGTTTTTCTATTTGATAAATAAATACCAGAAATTATAAAAGTTGCTCCAATAAAATGAAATAGTTGAAATTTTTCATCAAAAATAATTATTGCCATTAATGCGCTAAAAAGCGGCATTAGCTGAATAAACATCGATGATCTATTAGGTCCTATGAGTTCAATTGCTTTTTGCCAACAATAATACGCAGCGATTGCAGGAAAAATAACTACATAAATTAAAATAGAAATAAAAGCTATATTTATTTTTACATCTAATCCAACTGATTGTTCGTATAGAAATTGTGGAAGCAAAAAAATTAATCCTACGGTAACCATTGTTTGAATTAAAGAAAATTGAGATAATTCAAGTTTGCTTTTTTTAAGTAAAGTTGAATACAAAGACCAGCTTAAAACACAAACTAGCATCCATATATCACCTTTATTAAAACTTAAAGAAATTATTTTTTGAACGTCTGCATTAGTAATAATTGTTCCTACGCCAAATATAGATAGAATTAATCCAGATATTTGAAATATGTTTGTTTTTTCTATTTTCATGATAGATGAAAAAATTATTATCACTGGAGGAATAGCAGCTAACATTAAAACTGCATTTATTACTTGAGTATAGTTTAAAGCAAAATAAACAACTGAATTAAAAGTGCTAATTGTTAATATACCCATAACACTTATTACTAAAAAATTTTCTTTAATATAGTTTCTCTTCGCTATAATTTCTCTAATTGTGAAAGGTATCAATATAAACCATACCATGACCCATCGTAAAAAATTTAGAGTTAGTGGTGGAACTTCAAATAAAGTTGCAAATTTCCCGATAATAAAATTTCCCGACCAGAATAAAGCTGCTAAAGTAAGAAAAGTATAAGCTATATAATTTTTTGACAAATAATTCCTAATTAAATCTTTTTGAGCTGTATGGAGTTAAATCTAAATTTGTTTTTTCTCCTGCAACTATTTTAGAAATAATTTTGCCTGTAATAGCACCTAATGTCCAGCCTAAATGCTGATGACCAAATGCATAAATTATATTTTTATTCTTTAGAGAAGGTCCAAGAATTGGCAAAAAATCTGGAAGTGTTGGTCTAAAACCGAGCCATTCATCCTCATGTTTACCAAGATCAGGTAAAAGTTCCTTTGCGCATTTAATAATATAATCGATCCTTTTTTTAGATGGAGGGTTTTTTAAGCCACCTAGTTCAACTGTTCCAACAGCTCTCAAGCCTTGATTCATAGGTGTCATACCAAATCCTCTGTCTAAAAATATAACAGGACGGCTGATAAGATGATCTTTTCCTTTAAAATGAACGTGATAACCCCTTTCAGTATCTAGAGGGATATTCTCTCCTAATTGATCAGTTAATGATTTGGAAAAAGCTCCAGAGGCTACTACAGTTTTTTCAAATTTATATTCTTCACTTTCCGATCTAATTATTGTTTCGTTTGTGTTTATTTGCTCTAAATTTTTAATATTAGATTGTACAAATTTTCCTCCACGATCTAAATATAATTTAAATATTTTTTTTAGAATTCCATGCGGATCTCTCGCATGCATAGCGCTCTCATAAATTACACCTGCATCAAAAACAGGTTTTAAATTTGGTTCTAAATCTAAAACTTCTTTTTGCGTTAAAAGCTTTTGCTCAATTCCAAGCTCTTCACGAACTTTAATTTCTAAATTTCTACTTTTAATATTTTTATTCGTCCAAATATAAATAATACCTTTTCTTTCAACTAAACCATTTGTGTCAATTTCTTGAAAGATTTCCTCGTAAGCATCGTTTGATAAACTTAAAATTTGGTGCATGTTTTTTGCTGTATGCATCATTGAGTTTTGATTACAGTTTTTAAAATAATGTAAAAACCAATTAATCATTTTAGGAATATAGTTCCATTTAAGTGCTAATGGTCCGTAAGAGCTTATTAACATTTTAGGAACATCGTATAAAACATCTGGTCTATTAAATTGTAAAACAGCATAAGGAGAGAAATGACCAGCGTTACCATAAGAAGCAGGTTTGTATTCATTAGACAAAGGATCGTGTCTATCAAATATAGTTACCGGTATCCCTTTTTTAATTAATTGAAGACCCGTGCATACTCCTTGAATACCTGAGCCTACAATACCAACTGATTTACATCTATAATTTTCCATAAGGAAATTATATTGCAATGTTTGAAAAAATAGTAGTGCGGTAGATTAGGCGATTGCTTCTTTATTAACTACTTCAGGTCTATCCTCTGTTTCAGATGCTTCTTTTTTATCTTTTTTCTTAAATAAAAAGTCTCCTGAAAGTTTAGATTTTGAAGAATTAGTTTTTTTGATGTAACCATCAATATCAGCACCGTTCTCAGTTCTTAAGTTATTACCAAATTCGATATCACCTTTAACTGTTCCGGTTGCACCAATAACTATATTTTGTGCAGTAACTTTTCCATCTAAGTGACCATGAATTTCTACATCATCAGCTTCGATTGTTCCTGTTATTGATCCAGTGTCTCTTACAATTAACTCTTTTGAGTAAACTGGTCCCTTAACTAAGCCAGCAACGTCAATGGCACCTGAGCTATTTATAGTCCCTTCTATGCTTACCGTTTCACTTATAAGAGATCTTTCTGAGTCTTTAATTTTTATTTTCTTATCACCAAACATAAATATACTCTTAACTAATCATCTATTACAAAAATATACAAGATTTAATTTAAATAAATATTGATCATTTTAGGCTTTCATCTAGTTAACAGGGACGTCCTTATATATTTTACAAGACATTACTATTCCAAGCCCAAACATAATTGCCATCATTGAAGATCCACCATATGACATTATTGGTAAAGGAGATCCCACAATAGGTAGTAGACCTAAAACCATCATCATGTTAACGGCTACGTAAATAAAAAAAGCTGTAGCGAAACTATAACAGTATAACTTACCAAAGTTACTTCGTGTAATATGGCCTATTCGAATAATTCTTGAGAGAATTAATGCATAAAGAAGCAAAATAAATAACGATCCAAAAAAACCAAATTCCTCGGAAAAGAGTGTAAAAATAAAGTCTGTATGTTTCTCTGGTAAATAGTCTAAGTAACTTTGAGAGCCATTTAGAAAACCTTTTCCAAATAAACCCCCTGAGCCAATAGCAATTTTAGATTGGATAATCTGATACCCAGCTCCTAATGGGTCTCTTTCGGGATTTAAGAAAGTTAAAATTCTTGATTTTTGATATGGTTTCAAAAATGAAATAGCTAGAGGCAATAAAGCAAGCAGCGCTAATCCAGATATAGTAAAGAACTTTGCTCTAACGCCTGCTAACCATGCCACAATGATACCTCCAGCGGCAATCAAAATTGAAGTACCAAGGTCGGGTTGAGTAGCAACTAAGATTACAGGCGCAATAAGAACAGTGATCGGTAAAAGCAAATATCTAAAACTGTTTACTCCCTCTATTGAAATACGATGATAATATTTAGCTAAAAATAAAATTAAACCTATTTTCATTAATTCTGAGGGTTGTAGATTCATAAAGTAAAGATCTAACCATCTTTTAGATCCTGATGACGTTAAACCAAAATATTTTACTCCTAATAGTAAAATAAAGACACCAATGTAAATTAAGTAACTTGTCTCGTGCCAAAATCTTATAGAAATGAAAGAGACAATAAAAAACATGCCAAAGAAGACAAAAAATCTTAAGATATGACTGTTAGTATGATATTTAAATTCTCCACCATCTGTAGAGTACATTGCAAACATGCTAGTTATACCTAAGATTAAAATAGAAAAGACTAAAATATAATCTATAGATAAAATTTTATCTCTAATTCCTAATGTAGATTGAATAGATCTTGGTTGTAACATTAAACTGACTCTCCAATTTTATTATTAACACTTCTTCTTAATTCATGTCTTTCTAAAACCTTTTTAATCACTTTTTTAGCTATTGGTGCCGCAGCTTTACCGCCTGAACCGCCGTGCTCAACTAAAACACTGATTGCATATTTTGGGTTTTTGTAAGGAGCAAATGCTACAAATAGTGCGTGATCTCTATCTTTATAAGGCAAACTCTCTTGTTTAACTTCAGCTTCTCGCTGTGCTTCCGTAAATCTTTTTATCTGTGATGAACCAGTTTTTCCTGCGAATGTAAATTTAGGATCTTCTAATCTGTGTCTATAAGAAGTTCCACCAGGTTCATTTGAAGAAGAGAACATAGCATCCTTAATTAGGTTTATGTGTTCTTGATTTTTAAATAAAGGTTCCAAATCAAAATTCGATACCAGTAAGTCAGTTGGAAGAGGTTCATTAGGATTTTCGTTTTTATGTTTTAAATATTTTCTAAGGTTATCATTTTTTTCATCAAATATAATTCTTGGTTTAATTTTAAAACCTCCGTTAGCAATCTGTGCTGTCATTAAACATAGCTGTAAAGGTGTGCTTTGAAAGTATCCTTGACCAATACCTGAGTGAAGAGTTTCACCTAAATACCAATTTTGCCCTATAAATTTTTTCTTCCATTTTGTATTAGGTACTACTCCAGATCTTTCCTCGATGAAATCACTTAAAACTTTTTTTCCTAAACCAAATCTTTTTGCAGTTTCTGATAATCGATCAACACCCAGTTTTCTGGCTACCTCATAAAAGTAAACGTCACAAGACCTTTGAATTCCTTTTCTAAGATTAACAATGCCGTGTCCATCTTTCTCCCAACAGTGAAATTTTTCGCCGTACAACTCTATTTTTCCTTTACATCTAAAAGTATCCAAAGGCCTAATAATTTTATTTTCTAGAGCACTCAAGGCCACCAAAGTTTTGATAGTGGATCCAGGAGGGTATAGTCCTGATAATGCTTTATTCGCTAAAGGTTTTTTTTCATTTTTAATTAAACTATTCCAATATGCTTTATCTAGCCCATGAACAAATTCATTAGGTTCAAACGTTGGAGATGAAACTAATGATACAATATCACCATTGTATACATCCATTACACATACTGCGGCTGCTTTATCTTTTAATAGTTCATTAGTATATTTTTGTACCTCATAATCTAGAGTAGTTTTAAAACTTTTACCTGCTTGACCTTCATCAATTTTAATTTCTTTTATTCGCTTTCCGAATGCATTAACTTCATAACGTTGATAACCAACTTTTCCAATTATTTGTTCGTCAAGCTTTCTTTCTAGTCCAGTTTTTCCAATAGCCATTCCCGGTACAGCTAAATCTTTAAGATACTCTTTTGTTTGTAAATCTTTTGCGCTTATTTGAGAAACATAGCCTAAAATATGAGCAGAAGAATTATCAGGATAAGTTCTCGCAACAGATACAATAGGCTCTACACCCTCCAATTCATGTAAAAATAAATTTATTCTTGAAAAATCAGACCATGCTAAATTTTCAGAAACGATTACTGGCTCCCAAGGTTTTTGCTTTTTAATTAGTCTTTTTAAATAAGAAACTCTTTTATCGGTTATATTTAAAATTGCCTTTAATCTTACAAATAAGTTATCTAAATCTTTAGCATTTTCTGGGACTAAATGTACTTGGTAAAGTGGTTCACTGGATGCAATTTCTTTATTAAAATAATCTTTTATTGCTCCTCTCTCAGGTGCTAACTTCCATTCTCTAAATCTATTTTTATCAGATAAAGATTTATATTTTGTAGCTTGATTAATTTGAAGAGAAATCAGTCTACCTACTAGCCCAACCATAACTACAGCTTTTGCGGCTGTAATTAAAAACATTCTTCTGCTTATAAGTTTTGATTTAATGACTGTATTACCTGAACCAGGACTAAGCATCTTGAGATCCTATGAAGCTCATTTGATAAAGATTAAATAAAAGCCAAAAAACTGGAAATAAAAACAAAGTAAAAAATGTATTATAACCGATTTTTTCGTAAGAAATTGCTATGTCGGAAAAATTATTTAATAATGAAAAGAAAACTAAATTCGCAAAAAGAAGAGCTATTAAAAAAGTAAACCAATCAGATGCTATTGTAGTATTAACACTTTTGTTTCTTACGTAATTACCTACAAAACAGATTACAAGATAAGATAATGAGCTTATACCAAGAGGAAAACCCATAACCACATCATTGATTAACCCTGCAAAAAAAATATGTCCTGTTCCCATTAAGTTAGGACGTTTTATTATCCAAAAATAAATAATTATAATTTGTAAATTTAAAGAAAAAACCTCAAATAATTTTTCAAGATTTGAGTCAACTTCGCTTATCGATAAGTAATACAACAAAATTAAAGGACCGCTAGCGAATAACTTTTGTATAATATTTACTTTTGCCATTAAAATACTTCCTTGCTTGGTTTTATTAAATTTACTGTCACAAAAGATAGTTGATTAGGGTCAACAAATAATTTTACTGCTCCATAATCTGTAGTTTTTCCGATAGGTGTACCAGCAGTAAAAATTCCATCTTTTCCAGAGGCAAATACGGTTATATCTTCTACAAATTGATAATCTTCTGGTAAGTATGACAATGTAGGTTCACGTGTTCCACCTCCAGTTAATATAGCCTGAGTACTTTTTTCATCAAATGTTACTGGAATTCTGCTATTTAAATCATTTAGTAACAATACTCTTGATGATAAATAATTTGTCTCGACTATACGTCCAACCAAATATTTATTTTGAGTAACAGGCATTCCTTTTATAATACCCTCTTTACTTCCTTTATTAATAATAATTGATTTTAAAAATGGACTATTCCGATCGACTAAAACTTTAGCTAGGACTACATTCGAGACGCTTTCTACATCTTCAGTATCTAATACTTTTTTCAAATTTTTATTTTCGTTTGATATATATTCCAAATTCAAATCAAGAGATTTATATCGTTCTATTACTTGTCTTAATTCTTCATTTTCTTTTTTTAAATTAAAATGACCTGCTATACCTTGATTTATGCCTGGAAATAATCTTGTTGGAGCAGAAGCTAAATAAGTAACTCTATAAACGACATCGTTAATAAAACTTCTTGCTGTTTTTACTGCAGTAAATCCATAAACGTCTAAAAAGAAAATTAGTAACGCTACAATTATAAGGGAGAATATTGAAAATTTTTGGGTTGCTCCTCTTTGTAAAAGAGCTGAACGAAAAGCTATACTAAAATCATCTCTACTAACTGACATTTTTTTAATAAAGACAAATTAATATTCAGATAGCATTGTAGAAAACAGTTCCTCATTTTCTAAAGCTCTTCCAGTTCCAATAGCTACACAGGATAAAGGATCGTCAGCTATTGTTACCGGTAAGCCTGTATCTTGAGAAATTAATTTATCAATATTTTTTAATAAAGCACCACCACCTGTTAAAACCAGTCCCATATCAATTAAATCTGCAGATAATTCTGGAGGAGTGTTCTCTAAAGCTTCTTTAATACCTCCTAAAATTTGATTTAAGATTGGCATAATAGCTTCACAAGCATCTTTTTCAGTTAGTTCTATTTCTTTTGGTGTTCCTGATCTTATATCTCTACCTTTCATCAAAAATGTATTGTTTGAGGAAGGGATAGCAGTTCCTATTTCTTTTTTAATTTTTTCAGCAGTAGAGTCTCCTATCATTAAATTCATTTTTTTTCTCATATAAGCAATGATTGATCCGTCTAATGCGTCTCCAGCAACTCTTAGTGATTTTGAATAAACTACACCACCCAGAGACATTACTGCAATCTCAGTAGTTCCACCGCCTATATCCACAACCATTGATCCTGTTGCTTCTGATATTGGCAAACCTGCTCCAATCGCAGCAGCAATAGGTTCTTCAATTAGTTGTACTTTCCTTGCTCCTGCAGCTAATGCGGAGTCCTGAATAGCTTTTCTTTCCACTGGAGTGGATCCAGTTGGTACACATATTAAAATTCTAGGATTTGCAAAGGCATTTTTTTTGTGAACTTTCTTAATAAAGTGTTTAATCATTTCTTCAGTTACAACGAAGTCTGCAATTACACCATCTTTTAAAGGCCTTATAGCTGAGATGTTACCAGGTGTTCTACCTAACATTGTTTTTGCTTCGTCACCCACAGCTAAAACAGATTTTCTTCCGCCATCCTCGATCACAGCAACAACAGAGGGTTCATTTAAAACAACACCTTGCTCTTTTAATACCACCAAAGTATTGGCTGTACCCAAATCAATAGCCATATCTTGTGACCATAATGATGATAATCCTGTTAAACCTTTAAACATATTTTCCCCTTTTAGTTTTGAGCACTGATCGTTTGATCGGGTGCTGTTTTTGTTCTTTTAATAATTAGTTTGTTTAGTGCATTCAAGTAAGCATTTGCTGATGCGACTAACGTATCAGTATCAGCTGCCTGCCCTACAGTGGTCTTACCTTTTTCTTCAATCCTTACGCTTACTGTAGCTTGTGCGTCAGTTCCTTCTGTCACTGCATGTACGTTGTATAAAAGTAAGTTTACGTCGTGAGGATAAAGATTTTTTATACATTTAAATATTGCATCAACTGGGCCATCGCCTGTCTCCGAAGCACTTTTAATTTCACCATATACTTCTAATGTCATCTCTGCTTTTTGAGGTTCGCCAGTTCCAGCAAATACTTTTAAAGATTTTAATTTAATTACATTATCTTCTGTTACTAAACTATCATCAATAATTGCAGCTATATCTTCGTCATAAATATGTTTCTTTTTATCAGCTAGGATTTTAAATTTTCCAAATGCAATGTCTATAATATCATCTGTTACATCCACATAACCCATGTCGGATAATTTATCTCTAAACGCATGTCGACCAGAATGTTTTCCCATTACTAGTGAAGTTTTTTTAACTCCTACACTCTCTGGTGTCATAATTTCATAAGTGTTTCTATTTTTTAACATTCCGTCTTGATGAATACCCGACTCATGTGCAAAAGCGTTTTTACCAACTATTGCTTTATTAAATTGAACGGGAAAACCTGTAGCGTTTGAAACTACTTTAGATGCTTTACTCAAAAGTTTTGTATTAATGTTAGTTGTGTAAGGCATTAAATCATGTCTTGTTCTCATTGCCATTACAATTTCCTCAAGAGCAGCATTACCAGCTCTCTCTCCAATTCCATTAATAGTACATTCAATTTGTCTTGCGCCAGCCATAACCCCTGCTAATGAATTTGCTACTGCTAAACCTAAATCATTGTGACAATGAGTAGAGAGAATAGCTTTATCAATATTTGGCACTTTATTTAATAATGTTTCAATAATTTTTTTAAATTCTGATGGTACGGTATATCCAACTGTGTCTGGTATATTTATTGTTTTAGCTCCACATTTAATTGCAAGTTCGACTGTCTTACACATGTAATCCATATCTGTTCTGGTTCCGTCTTCACAAGACCACTCTACGTCATCAGTGAACTTTCTAGCATACGTAACACTATCTTTGATTGAACCTAAAACCTCCTCTGGAGATTTATTTAACTTATGCTTCATATGTAGCGGACTAGTGGAAATAAAAGTATGAATTCTAAAATTTTTTGCATGCTTCAAAGCCTCGTGACATGCATCAATATCTTTTTTAGTGGCTCGAGCTAATCCTGCAGGAATGGATTTTTTTAAAGACTTGCTTATTTCTGTTACGGCCTCAAAGTCTCCAGGTGATGCTATTGGAAAACCTGCTTCGATAACATCAACTCCAAGTTCATCGAAGACTCTAGAAATTTGCAATTTTTCCTCTAAACTCATTGATGCGCCTGGTGACTGTTCACCATCACGCATAGTAGTATCAAAAATTATTATTCTATTTTTTTCACTCATACTTTAAACTTTTGTTAATCCAAAAGTTTCTCATAATACAATCAAAGATAGAATTTGCAAATTATTAAGTACAAATTAATTGCCTCTCTAGAGTCAGATTGGGCTAATTCTTGTCTTTATCTACCAGTTTATTTTTACCAATCCAAGGCATCATTGCTCGAAGCTCTTTACCTACTTTTTCAATAGGGTGTTTAGCCAAATCTTCCCTCATTTTGAGGAAGTTTTTTTGACCTGATTTGTGTTCATCCATCCATTGCTTTGTAAATTTGCCAGATTGAATATCTTTCAAGACTTCTTTCATTTTTTCTTTTGTCTTACTATCTACTATTCTCTTACCAGAAACATACTCTCCATACTCTGCAGTATTCGAAATAGAATAATTCATATTAGCAATTCCACCTTCATAAATTAAATCAACAATTAATTTAACCTCGTGTAGAGTCTCGAAGTATGCCATTTCAGGTGGGTATCCAGCTTCTGTTAAAGTTTCGAAACCATTCTTTATTAATTCTACTAAACCTCCACAGAGCACTGTTTGCTCTCCAAATAAATCTGTTTCACACTCATCTTTAAAAGTAGTTTCGATTATTCCTGACTTACCTCCACCAATAGCTGAGGCATAAGATAAAGCTAAGTCTCTTGCTTTACCTGAACTGTTTTTGTGTACCGCCATTAAGCATGGTACACCACCACCCTTTTGATATTCGCTTCTTACTGTATGACCTGGACCTTTAGGAGCAACCATGAAAACATCCAAATCTTTTCTAGCATTAATTAAATCAAAATGAATATTTAAACCGTGAGCAAAAGCCAAGCTAGTTCCTTCTTTCATTCTTTGTTCAATATGATTTTTATATATTTCAGACTGTAATTCATCTGGTGTTAACATCATGACTACATCAGCCCATGCTGCGGCATCAGATAAAGTCATAACTTTTAAGCCTTCACTCTCAGCTTTTTTTACACTTGAAGATCCCTCGCGAAGTGCAACTACAACTTCTTTTACTCCACTATCTTTCAAATTTAATGCATGTGCATGACCTTGACTTCCATAACCAAAGATAGCTACCTTTTTATTTTTAATTAAATTTACATCTGCGTCTTTTTCATAAAATGTTTTCATATTTTCTCCTATTGTGTAAAAACTTCTTTTCCTCTGGTCATTGCAACTGCACCAGTTCTTGAAGTGCTAATTAACCCTAAAGGCTTTAAATTTGCAATCAATTTATCAATGTCTCTTCTTAGAGCAGTTACTTGAATAACAAAAGACTTTTTAGTTTTGTCTAATATTACCGGATTAAATTTTTTGCACATAAGTTTAGCTTTTTTTTGTTTACCTGTTGTTCCAACCAACTTAAAGAGTGCCAATTCTTTGAATATAATATTTTTATCATTTCTCGAGAAATCAGCTACTTTGTGAACAGGTATTAATTTTCCAAGTTGTAACTTTATTTGTTGAATAACTTCAGGTGTACCTTTTGTTACTATTGTTATTCTTGAGACATGTTTTTTTTTATCCACTTCTGCAACTGCCAAGGACTCTATGTTGTAACCTCTTCCAGAAAACAAACCTATAACTCTAGCCAATACTCCTGCTTCGTTATCTACCCAAACAACAATTATATGGTGGTCTTCTTTTCCAAATTTTGTTGGTTGGCTATAAGCTGATTTTGGTTTTGGCATTAGACTAAAGTTTTACCTTCATCTGAAACTTCCTCTTTTTCATCTTCTGGCCCAAGAAGCATTTGATTATGAGGTTTTCCAGATGGTATCATTGGATAACAATTTTCTACTTTATCCACTACACAATCGAAAATAACAGGTTTATCTGTGTTAATCATCTCTTTAATTTTTTCATCTAATTCATCTGGAGTTTTTGCTCTTACCCCTACCGCGCCATAAGCCTCAGCAAGCTTAACAAAATCTGGTAAAGCTTCTGTATAACTTTCAGAGTAATTTTTATCATGAAGTAATTCTTGCCATTGTCGGACCATTCCCATGTACTCATTATTTAATATAAAAATCTTAATCGGTAATCTATACTGTATAGCAGTCGACATTTCTTGAATGTTCATTAAGATCGAAGCTTCTCCTGCAATATCTATCACAAGTTTTTTAGGATGTGCTATTTGAACTCCAATAGCTGCAGGTAGACCATATCCCATTGTTCCAAGACCGCCTGAAGTCATCCATCTATTTGGTTTATTGAATTTATAATGTTGAGCTGCCCACATTTGGTGTTGCCCTACTTCTGTAGTAATAAAAGTATCTTGATCTTTAGTTAACTCATACAGTCTCTGTACAGCATGCTGTGGCTTAATCGTTTCTTTGCTATTAATAAAATTTAAAGATTTTTTTTCTCTCCATTTCTCAATTTGACTCCACCATTTTGCGGTTTGTTGCTTATTTGAGTCGATAAAATTTTTGTTCTTTTCTTTAAACCTTTTTATGACTGTTTGTAAGAGTTCTGTAACGTCACTTGTTATTGCTAAATCAACCTTTACATTTTTTCCTATTGAAGATGGATCTATATCAATATGAATTTTTTTTGATTTAGGAGAAAACTCATCTATTTTACCTGTTATTCTGTCGTCGAACCTTGCTCCTATATTTATCATCAAATCACAATCGTGCATGGCATTATTTGCCTCATAAGTTCCGTGCATACCAAGCATTCCTAAAAATTTTGGATCATCACCTGGATAGGCTCCTAATCCTTGTAAGGTAGAGGTAATAGGAAAACCAGTTAACGAAACTAGCTCTCTTAAAAGATCGCTTGCCTGTGGACCTGAATTAATTACTCCACCACCTGTATAAAAAATAGGTTTAGATGATTTTTTTATCATCTCAATAAATTTATCAACATCTTTTAAATTTATTTTATTAGTTAGCGCGCCATTTAATTTTTTTTCCAATTTATTTTTACTTACTTTGTAAACTCCTTTATTAAATTGAATATCTTTGGGAATATCCACTAGAACTGGTCCGGGTCGACCTGTTGTTGCAATTTTAAAAGCTTGATTCATAATATCAGCTAAATCATTAACATCTTTCACTAACCAGTTATGTTTAGTACAAGGTCTAGTTATTCCTGTTGTGTCACACTCTTGGAACGCATCTGTTCCAATTAAATGCGTTGGAACCTGTCCAGAAATACAAACTACAGGGATTGAGTCCATATAAGCATCCGTTAATGCTGTAACAGCATTTGTTGCACCCGGTCCTGACGTAACTAATAAAACTCCTGGCTTACCGCATGATCTTGCATAACCCTCTGCTGCATGACCTGCTCCTTGTTCATGTCTTGCTAAAATATGTTTGATTGATTTATGATTTTTTAATTCATCATAAATTGGAAGCACGGCTCCCCCAGGGTAACCAAAAATATATTCGACTTTTTGATCTTCCAGTGCTTTAAATACTATTTCCGCTCCGCTCAATAATTTTGGCATTCATACAATCTAGCCTAGAATAGAGAACCGTCAAGTTTTAGCTTGTAACTTTTAATGTTTTTTTCAAAAGAATGGAGAAATTTTTTGAATAAAGCTTAGTCCAATTCTTCATATGGCCTCTAGCCCATGTATTTTGTCTTTTGGCGTACTGCCTTGTCTTAATATTAATGAGTTCTCGACACTCTTCTAATGAAATCGTTCCTTTCAAATATTGGTTGATTTCATGCACCCCTATAAGTTTGTTAGCTGATAAAATCTTATTTATTCTTAAACTGTTAAATTTTTTAACCTCATCAATGCAATTTTCTTTAAACATTAATTCAGTTCTTTTTGAAATTTTTCGTAACAGCTCATCTCTTGGTGTATCGATAAAAACTTTTTTAAGATTAAAATCTGAAAATTCAGGTTTAGTTTTTGCTATCCATTCAAATAAGGATTTTTTTGTATTTAATTTTACTTCATAGGCTCTTTGAGTTCGCTGAGAGTCAGTAGGTAAAATTTTATGTTTAACTTTAGGGTCGAGCTTGAGAAGTTCCTCGTAAAATTTTTGATAACCAAGTCGATTGAATAAAGTTCTTACTTTTGATCTCGTTTTAATGTCTATGTCAGGAATGTTACTAATACCCTTGGTTATTGTATTAAAATATAATCCTGTGCCACCGACTATAATTGGTGTTTTTTTCTTTTTAAAACAAGTATTTATCTTTTTTTTTGCTTCTTTTAACCAGTCACCTGCAGAAAAATGTTTTTTTACAGATATTGTTCCATAAAGATGATGTTTAATTTTTTTTATTTCAAGTTTATTAGGTCTTGAAGATAAAATAGAAAATTCTTTATAAATTTGCATACTATCTGCATTTATAATCTCTCCATTTAATTTTTTTGCAAGCTCAATGGCTAGCTTTGATTTTCCAGAGGCTGTTGGTCCTGCTAAGAGAATGATTTTTTTTGGCAAATTAATTTATTTTAACACCAAGATAACGTCTTCGATTATTTTGATCTATAATTGTTAAAAGCAAGGTCTTCTCGCCTTTTTTAAAAATACTGTTAACTATTTTTTCTAAATCAACAACTGTTTGAGTAGGAGTTTTTTGAACCTCTATTATAATATCATTAACACTAACAAGATTTGCAAGGGGGCTTCGAGTTGAAATCTCTGTAATAACTACTCCTTTAGTTTTCTTATTTAAATTTCTTGAAGCAATATCTTGATCGTTTATTTCTCTTACGGCTATTTTTAAGCTTTCGATCTCTTCATCTTTTTTAACAATTTTTGATTTTGTCTCTTTAAATTCATCAGAAGTTTCAAGTCTTCCAAGAGTTAGTCTTTTAGAAATTAATTTTTTGTTTCTCCAAATTTTAAGCTCAACACTTTTTCCTACCTCTGTGCTTGCAACAACGTTTGGAAGTTTTTTCATCGTATTAATTTTTTTTCCATCAAATTCTAAAATAATATCTCCTGCTTTAATTCCTGCTCTTTCAGCCGGACTATTTTGTCCCACACTTGCAACCAAAGCTCCTTCAGGTTTTTTTAATTTTTCAACCTCAGCTATTTCCTTTGTTACTTCTTGGATCCTTACTCCTAACCATCCTCTTTTTGTTTCACCAAATTTTATTAATTGGTCAATGACATTAGACGCAGCATTAGATGGTATTGCAAAACCGATACCGATTGATCCCGATTGACCTGGGGCTATGATAGCGGTGTTAACTCCGATTACTTCTCCTTTAAGATTAAATAATGGTCCGCCTGAATTACCTTGGTTAATTGATGCATCAGTTTGTATAAAGTCCTCATATCTTGTTAAACCAATTTGTCTATTTCTAGCTGAAATAATTCCAGAGGTTACTGTTCCACCAAGTCCAAAAGGATTACCAATAGCTACAACCCAATCACCCACTCTTGCTTTAGTTGAGTCACCAAAACTTACAGGTTTGAATTTCTCTTTTGTTTTCATTTTTAAAACTGCAAGATCCATATAAGGGTCTGCACCTATAACTTCAGCACTATATTCTTTGTCACCAATTCGTATTAAAATATCTTCAGCATTCGCAATCACATGATTATTCGTTATTACAATTCCATCTTCTTTAATAATAAAACCTGAACCTAAAGACGAAGCTTTTCTCTCTGTAGGTCTCTCAAAATCTTTAAACATTTCACCGAAAGGTGATCCTGGAGGAAACTGAAAAGGAAATTGATTAGTTGTTGTTCTCACTGTTTGAGTAGTAGAAATGTTAACTACAGACGGCATTAATTTTTCTGCTAAATCAGCAAAAGAATCTGGTACTGCTTTAGTTTGAATAGATGAGAGATTAAGAATTAATAATACAAAAAATGCTTTTTTAAAAAAATTCATACTAATTTTTTATATACCAAATTATTAAAAATCCGATAATCAAAAAAAACAATCCAAATGACCTTAATTTTTTTTCATGTGTATTTTTGATTACCTCCAACATATTTTTGATTCTTGACGGGAAAATGGCAAGGAAAAGGCCTTCGATGAAAAAAAGCAATCCGATTGCTGTGATTAATTCTTTCACAAAACTTTCAATTTCTTATCTTTTTACAGCTGGCTTAATTGACTTACCGAAAAACTTAAAGAAGTCGCTATCAGGTGATAGTACTAGTGACGTTTCTCCACCGATAAGAGCTTTTTCATAGGCCTGCATAGCTCGATAGAAAGCAAAAAACTGAGGATCTCTTCCAAAGGCGTCAGCAAAAATTTTATTTCTTTCACCATCGCCTTCTCCTTTCATAATCTCAGATTTTTTATTTGCTTCAGCTAAAATCACAGTTACATCTTTATCTGCTGTTGATCTAATTTTTTGTGCTATCTCAGCTCCTTGTGCTCTAAACTCTTTGGCTTCTCTCTCTCTTTCAGTCTGCATTCTTTTGTAAATTGCTTCACTATTTGCTGGAGGTAAATCAGCCCTTTTAATTCTTACATCAACAATTTGAATTCCAAAATTTTGTGCTTCTTCATTAACTTGAGATTGAATAATTTGCATTTGTCTTGCTCTATCAGTTGATAACAAAGTAGCTAATTCTTGAGTACCTAATACACCTCTTATTCTAGAGTTTATGATCGTAGAAAGTCTTGATCTTGCTACTCTTTCATTTCCAACTGAGATATAGAATTTTAAAGGATCAACAATCTTAAACCTTGCAAAAGCATCAACGATTAATCTCTTCTGGTCTGCAGCAATCACCTCTTCTGGATCGTTATCTAAGTTTAAAATTCTTTTATCTAGATAAACAACGTTTTGAATAAATGGTAGTTTGAAGTTTAATCCTGCTTTAGTTACAATTTTTTTTGGATCACCAAATTGAAGAACAATTGCTTGGCTTATCTCTTGAACTATAAATAATGATTGAAATACCACAACACCGATTAGTACTATTCCTGGAATAATTAGTTTAACTCCTCTCATTAACTATTCCCTCCCGATTTCTTTAGTTCTGGTAAAGGCAAATAAGGAACCACACCTGAGCCTGACTCTTTATCTATAATTACTTTATCTATATCAGCTAATACTTTTTCCATAGTTTCTAAATACATTCTTTCTTGAGTAACTTGTTTTGCATTTTTATATTCATTATAAATTGCTAAAAATCTACTAGCTTCACCTTCCGCTTTTGCTACAACTTCTTTTTTGTAAGCTTCTGCTTGCTGAAGAACTTGCTCAGCTTCCCCTCGTGCTCTTGGAATTACATCATTAGCATATGCTTCGGCTTCGTTCTTTGATCTTTCTCTATCTGCTCTTGCAGCCTGTACATCTCTAAAGGCATCAATAACTTGTTCAGGTGGATCGGCTTGTTGGGTTTGAACCTGTGTGACTTGTATTCCTGAACCGTACTCATCTAAAATTATCTGCGTGATTTCTTGAACTTCTATTTCGATTTTTGATCTACCCTCTGTTAAAATATTTTGAATTCTATTTTTTGCTATCACCTCTCTCATAGCTGTTTCTGATGCTGCTTTTACTGTTTCAATCGGGCTTTGAATATTAAATAAAAATTTCTGAGCATCTTTAATTACCCAAAAAACTGAGTAGTTAATATCAACTATATTTTCGTCTCCAGTTAACATTAAACTTTCTTCAGGAACATTACCAACACCAGAGGATCTTCCAGTATCACTTGCAGGTCTAAAACCTACATCAACTCTATTAACTTTTGTAACCTTAGGAGTTAATACTCTCTCGAACGGAGTTGGAAAGTGATAGTGTAATCCAGGTTGAGTAGTGTTCACATATTTTCCAAATCTAAGAACAACTCCTTGTTCATCTGGTAAAACTCTGTAAAGACCGCTTGCAACATAAAGTAAAGCTAAAATTAATAATCCGATAATTATTGGACGTGAGCTACCAGATTTCCCACCAGAAAATTTATTTATAGTTTTTTGAAAATTTTTGATTATATCGTCAAGATTGGGAGGATCTTGTCTTGAGCCTGATCCATTCCCACCAGGCATACGTCCACCACCACCAGGAGGGGGTGATCCCCAAGGAGATTGGTTTTTTAAAATTTTGTCTTTGAAACTCATGACACTTTATATAGTGACTTTTGCTGCAAAAACAAGTTATGTAAGAGCGTTATTATGTCTAAATTGTTTATTATATTAAAAAGATGAGCCAAAAACCGCCACCAAAACAATTTGTTAAAACTCCAATCAATGGAACTAAGTTTGTATTGCTAGTTTCTAGTGCAAAAGGTGGTGTTGGTAAATCTACCATTGCAATTAATCTTGCTTTTGCACTTCAAAATCTTGGATTAAAGATAGGAATCCTTGATGCTGATGTTTATGGACCTTCTCTACCAAAGTTAATTAACTTAAATGAAAAACCAAAAAGTGAAGATGGTAAAGCAATGATACCCTTAGAAAAATATGATGCTCAATGTATGTCTATGGGTTTTTTAGTTGAAGAACAAACTCCGATGATTTGGAGAGGTCCAATGGTAATTAGTGCAATCAAAACAATGACACAAAATGTTTTATGGAAAAATAGAGATATAATTATAGTTGACATGCCTCCTGGCACAGGCGACACACAATTAACTTTTGCTCAGCAAGTTAAAGTTGATGGAGCAGTAATTGTTTCAACTCCCCAAGATTTAGCTTTGCTAGATGTTAAAAGAGGAATTCAAATGTTTGATAAAACTGGAGTTAAAATTCTAGGTCTAATTGATAATATGAGTTATTTTAAAGGAGATGATGGCAAAGATTATAAAATTTTTGGTGAAAGTGGAGTAGAGAAAACTGCTAAAGAATTTAATAAAGAATTTTTAGGTCACTTGCCTATTCATAAAGATTTAAGAAACTCAGCAGATATAGGTGAACCATTAACATATTCAAATCCTGAGC